>JAMOAC010000534.1 GCA_023621975.1 Bacillota bacterium
ATAGAAATGGCTAAAGACGGTATTGCAAAACTGAAGGTAACAGGAACTGAAGATGCAACTGAAATATTGATTAATATACCGTCTGAAGACCTTAAATTAGCATTGGAAAAAGGTATAAAGAAAATAGAAATTGAAACGTACCATGCTGTATTCTCAATCAATCCGGAAATTCTTATAAACAGCAAAGGAGAGCTTGCATCTGACATAACGATTTCAATTAAGAAAGTTGATATATCCTCATTGCCTGAAAAAGTAAGAAGTGAAATAGGCAATAACACAGTATATGATTTAAGCCTGAGCGTAGATGGAGAAAAAATTAGCGGATTTGAAAAAGGCGATGTTGTTATTTCAATGATCTACACATTAAAGTCAGGCGAAGACCCCAATAAGGTCGTTGTATATTATATAGACGACAAAGGCAACATTGAAGTTGTTAAGAACGGGAAATACAACTCTAAGACGGGAATGGTCGAATTCAAGCCGAATCACCTGAGCAAGTATGCGGCAGTATATGTAGATGTCTCATTCAGTGATGTTTCAAGCGTAAAATGGGCACAAGAAGCAATAGATTTCCTTGCAGCAAGAGGAGTAATAAGCGGCCCGGGCGACGGCACATTCAGACCAAACAATAACGTAACGAGGGCAGAGTTTATAAAGATGCTGACAATGGCATTTGACCTTGTAGAAAAAGGTGCAAAAAGCTCATTCAGTGATGTAAAAGCCGGTGCATGGTATTATGAACCGATTGCGTCAGCAGAAAAGCTCGGAATAGTTAAAGGAAAGGGAGACGGCACATTTGGTGTCAACGAAGAGATAATTAGGCAGGACATTGCTGTAATGCTTTACAGGACAGCTCAGAATCTGGGTATTGACCTGTACGGTGACGCAAGTGAAATAACATTTACTGATGAGGCAGATATATCCGGTTATGCTAAGGAAGCTGTAGCAGCAATGCAAAAAGAAGGCATTGTCAAGGGTATTGGTGACGGCAGCTTTGCACCTAAGAAGCAGGCTACCAGAGCAGAAGCGGCTGTAATGATTTACAGATTTTTACAACTAATTGAAGGATAGCTGTTAAACCTTAAAAACTTGTGACGAGACATTATAATAAGCAAAGAAAGGAAGGAAAAAAATATGAAAAAGAAAATTTTAGCCATGCTCCTGACAATTGTAATGTTGTCGTCCGTGTTTGTGCAGACTGCTTCAGCTGACTTCCAGCCTGAATTGCCGTCATTGTATAAAGTATTTAAAAACTACTTTATGTTTGGCGGCTTTCAGGCAATGAACGATTACATCAGCGATAATGTAAACGGACAAATGCTACGGCACCATTACATTAGCTGGAGCCCTCAAAATGAAATGAAACCTCAATACCTGTTCAGTGCAAGTGCATCCGCAGCTGCTTATAATGCTGCAGTAAATGCTGAATATGAAAGTGAAGAGGAACGTCAGGCTGCAATTGACAAGGCTAACAGAACGGTTGTACTGGCATCAACGACTAATCAGGAAACATTTTTACAAAGAGTAAAGGAATTGAACAGTACCAGGCCGGAAGATGAGAAGATAAAAGTAAAAATGCATACGCTGCTTTGGCACAATATGACACCTCCTGAATTTTTCCGTAACGGATTCTCTTCCTCAGGAGATTATGCAAGCCCTGAGGTAATGCTTGACAGAATTGAGTCATATATAAAACAGGTGTTTGAACGCTTTGCTCCTTATGCAGATGTCATCTATTCCTGGGACGTGGTAAACGAAGCCATAGATGACTATACAGGCCATATCCGAAATGAAAATGACTATCAGCCAAGTGACTGGGGCCGTATTTTCAAAAGGCCTGATTTAAAGGGTGATGAGAGGCTTTATGCAGAAAGTGTATATGTAAGGCACGCATTTGCAATGGCCCGCAAGTATGCAAAGCAATATGGACTTGACTGGTCTTTCGTTTACAACGATTTCTTTGACAGCGATAAATCCTACGAACCTAAGCGTACTTCTACCTATAAGATGCTAGGTTGGATATATGATGAGTTCAAGGCGGAAGGAAGCGAAAACGCTTTTGTTGTAGGATTCCAGGGAAGACATGCAACGGCACTTGATATTAACGTATTTAAGGAAACATACAATTTGTACAGCCAGGTTTGTGACAGGGTGCAGTTCACAGAAGCTGACGTGAGATGTGACCTTGTTTTAAATCCTGACTATGATCCAGATAGCATTTATGCAAAATATTACCTTGATGAAGAAGAAGAAATTCCGAATCCTGACTGGGATCGCAATCATATAACAGCGAAGGTTATGATAACAGAGCCCGGTTGGACGGCTTCATGGGCTAATTTGCCCAAATACCAGAAGGCACAGGCTGACTGGATGGCAGATTTGTTTGATTTCCTGTTGGAGAACAGCGTGGGCAACGGAGGTAAAATAGAGCTGTATGCCGTTGACGGCCTGCACGATGGTTCCACGTTCAACAGAAATACAGGTTGTACGATGTTTATGGCAGCCGACGGCGAAGGAAATACCAACTATACGGCTAAGATGTCATATTATGCTGTAATTGGCAGTGCAGCTCGTTTCGAATTGAAGAAAAAGATTGATAGCGCTCCGCAGGATATTGACGAAAGTAAATACACTGAAGACAGCATAAACAGGTACTATGCAGCATTGCAGGAAGCAAGGGATGTTCTCAACGAAAGAATTTATGATATGGACGGAGTAAACAAGGTTTATGAAGCCGGTGAAAAATTGACAGAAGCTTTGGAAAATCTAACAGACGTGTCTGTCGCACTGAGCGATATTCAAATAAACGGTGAATCACTGGAAGGCTTTGAACCCGGGATATACGAATACGATCTGGTAATTCCTGCCGGAGTATTACCTGTTGTTACTGCAACACCTATGGACAGCAGTTCATCTTGTGACATACAGCAAGTTGTAGAAGTACCCGGAACCGCTGTTATTACTGTTACGTCAAGTGACGGAAGCATGTCCAACGTATACAAGATAAACTTCAATTATGACACGAGATTACAAAGCTTAAAAGTAGGAAATGTACCTGTCAGCGATTTTAGCCCTGACAAATATACCTACAAGGTAGTAGTCGAACGTGATGCAGCGTTTAACGTAACGGCTGAACCGTTTGACCCGGGAGTTAACGTTAAAATAACCGATGCAACTTCTGTACCCGGCCAGGCTGTCGTCGAGGTTACAGCAGGAGGCGCAACAACAACTTATACATTATACTTAACATATAAACCATATGACATTGACTTCATAGTAGGGGGATCATATGATATTCCGGACATTTACCAGTATTATGAGCATGTAAATCCAAATGATAATTATAGCTTTGGCCTTGAAGGGTATACGATTATCACAGAAGAGGGAGATGTATCAGACGGATCAATTAAAAATATGCTCCTGCAGCCTGCAGGTGGAGATTGGGCTGCGAAGGCCGAGGTTATACTGTCTGAGGTTCCAAGCCAGAACAACCAGCAGGCAGGACTCATCCTGTACCAGGACAATAACAATTACGTGAAGCTGACTTATGAGAGGGTTTCATCAACCAACTACTTCAGCTTATATAACATGGTAAACGGAACAAATCGAACAGTTGCAAGGAGATCTGTCAGTGGTATAAGCAGGCCCTACTTCATGTTTGTAAAATCAGGAACTAAGGTTGAGGGATATTATTCAACAGACGGATTTAACTATAACCTGCTGGGGTCTGTAGAAGTTGATATGACTAATCCAAAACTCGGGCCTTATGCATGCAATGGCATCGGATCGAATGCATCTTCAATAAGCGCAACATTCCCGCATGTTGTGATAATTGACGATCCGGCAGATGCGTTCGGTACATTAACAGAAATAAAAGTTGATGGAAAACCGCTGAAAGGCTTCTCTCCTGATGTATTAAACTACACTTATGTTCTTACAAGGGATGTAACAGAAGTGCCGCAGGTTGAAGCAACACCGCTGAAAGATGATATGAATGTATCTATTGAAAATGCTCAGACGATACCAGGAACTACCAGAATAACTGTTTCTTCCAAAGGAGCATGGAGAACATATGAAATAGCTTTTGGTTATGGACCTGTAAGTGTGGACTTTACTACAGGTAGCCTGGATAGAAGCATATGGACGATTTTAAATGAGGATCCGGCAAACTATTCTGTAGAAGCAGGTAAGGGATTGCGTCTGCCTACTCTGCAAGGAGACATATACCAGGATGGGTCTTCATGGAAAAATGTCTTCCTGCAGGAGGCATTTGGCGACTGGGATATAGTATCAAAGGTTTATTATCCGGCAGCACCTTCTGCGGACTACCAGCAACAGGCATTGCTTGTATGGCAGGATGAAAACAATTACATTAAGCTGGATATGGAGTACGGAAGCTGGGCAGGCGGCCTGTATGTACAAATGGGTTCTGAAGTGAATGGTACGTTCAGCGGTTCTTACCAGGCCAGGCTTACAAATATTTCTCCTGGTACTCCTGACTTCACTATTTACTTCAGGATTAAAAAGACCGGAAATTCATATGAAGGTTTTTACTCATTGGATGGTGTAAACTACACAAGACTCGGAAAGATTGATTTAGAGCTGAAGAACCCCAAAATTGGCTTGTTTGCTACAAAGAATTCAAATAATGCTACCATAGATACTTATTGCCAGTATATTGAGGTACTGTCCTCTGAACCTGCTGCCAGCTTGAAAGGACCGAATTCTGTAAATAACGAGGAAACATTTACACTCACCTATGGAGTAAAACGGGTAAATGAAGTTAAGGCACAAGAAGTAACAATAATCTACGATGATGAACTGTTTGAATATATTGACGCAGAAGTTATAGATGGAAAATCTGTAATTCAGGAAGTATATGATGATGAACCGGGAATTGTAAAGTTTATTATAGTGCATGGAGAAGAAAATACCATTAGCGGAGAAGCTGACATTATGGATATTCAGTTTAAAGCTAAGGCTTCCGGAACCGGTACTATAAAAGCGGATTCAGTACTTGAAACTGTGCAGGGAGAAACGATCAATGCCGAGACGGGCAGAATCACTGTAACGGTTGACGCTGACAAGACCCGCCTTGAAGAAGCAATCAACAATGCACAAAACATTTACTCTCAGGCAGTAGAAGGATTAGAAGTTGGCCAGTATCCTGCAGGTACAAAAGACAGGATCTTGAAAGCTGCAATAGACAATGCAAAAGCCGTTTTGGAAACAAGTGCTACAACTGAGCAGGTTGAAGAGGCAATAAAAGCGCTTGAGGATGCGGTAGCAAAATTCACAAGCCTTGTAATTACAGAAGATACCGGTAACGTTAACAATGTACCTGGACACAGCATAGGAGATATTGCAATAATTGCGTATTACTATGGAACAAAAGAAGGAGATGCTGCATGGAACGAAATTAAGTATGCAGACATTAACGGAGACGGTGAAATAGGACTTTATGAACTGGCGTTTATCGCTGCCAAGATATTTAATAAATAGTTTAAAAATATAAAAAAACCGGGGCAGGCATATTATTCTGCTCCCGGTAAAACCCAAAATCCCGGTAAAACTCAAAATAAGACCTGGTTGGCAGTGTTAAGGGAAAAATGAGAAAACAATACAGGGTTAGGGGGGATCAGAATGTTATGAACTATGCAGATGAATTTTGTCAGTAGAATAAAATTAAAGTTGAGGCAAAAAAACTATTTGATGATTGATGCAGGTAAAGCAGGAAACATAAAGTACTTCAAAGTGTGAGAGACATTATCGACTACTTTCCCTGGACTTGTAGATAAAGATATATGTTTATTGGATATTAGGGATAATGTGTTGATAACATGCTGAAACATATCTATCAAGCTAAACATAACTTGTAGAGTAGCATTCCAAAATTTCTAGTTATAGATTTATAAAAAAACCCGAAAGCACAGATTAAAAAGCATTTCAGATAAAAATGTGCTGAGGGTGAAGCGAAAGGAATGGGATGTGTTTATGATAAAGAGCAGGAAGTTAATTGCTATTCTTATAGCCTTATGCATGATGTTATGCCTTTTACCGATGAATGTTTTCGCACAGGAAGAAGAGGGTTTCATGATGGTAGTAAATGACAAAGGCTACCTTGAAACCCCGGGCTTTAATGTATTCCTGTACCACACCGACTATGACCGCGGCTTCGGTGACCAGAAATGTGCCGCAATGGAACTGATTCTCCATGAAAGGCGC
>JAMOAC010000106.1 GCA_023621975.1 Bacillota bacterium
AGCGGACTGAACCACAGCAAATCACCTACTCGGCTGGCCCCGTTGTCTCCCACTTCGAACCCGAAGTTTACATCGGAAATATCCTCGCCCACAATTTCAATGTTTTCCATTTTGCCGTTGCCAAGGCCTGCCTTGTCCGCTTCGCTGATGAATTCAAGGCTCATGGGGTCAAACCCCATCATCTTCGAGGAAACGGCATCTATTGCGACCTGGTCCCCGCTTGCTAAGATATAGTTTTTGACTTCAGGCTTCATTGTTCTCGGACCGGGGCCGTTTCCCGCCACAGTCCCGTCCGTTACTGCAAAAATTCCCGAATGTATTTCTTTTTGTATTGCAAGCAAGTCAACCAGCGTCTTGTGTATTACACTGTGAGTATAGTGGCGTTTGGTGTTCAGCAGCCCGCCGAAAGCATTCTTCATTGCGCCCGTTGTCGTCGTATATATATGGCATTTCATAGTGGGCAGATGGACTATGTTTTTGTCAAAGAAGTAATCAGGCACCATAATGCCTTTGGGAAAGATCTTGTCAAGCACAAGCATCTTTGCCTTCGGTTCATATTTTACCCACTTCATGTCTTCTTTCCTGAAGTTGTACAAAACAGGTATATTGTACCTTTTGAATATGTCTACGTACTTGTTGAGCCTTTCTCCCTTATAGGCATTGGTCACAACGGTCTTATTCTGAACGCACACAATATCATCGTAGCCGTCCTCCCTGAGGCACTGTATCACCGCCTCCAGCTGCCACGGAGTCGTGTTTGCGCCGGGATACGGAAAGTGCCATGATATATTATCCTTCAGTATTGTCGTCTTGCCTTTCTGAAGATATTTGTCGTACTCCGCCATCCTCATAAGCTTTTTATAATCTTCAATAACCGTCTCCGGTTTTGTTTTAAGCACTGCAACCTTTGATTTTGTCACCAAGAAAACCTCCCGACTTCGTGATTTCGTGTTTCAGTAATACTTTTCACCAGTATCAGTTTAATAATGTCAGCATATCAGCAATATCAATTTAATAATATTAACATAAATAAACCTGTTTTCAAAAAGTTAATTACTGTCAAATCAGTAGAAATAATATACAATAATAATGCTTGTAACAGCCCACAAAATTATGTCTATCAGCAAAGGCTTGTCCTTGAGCAAGGCAAGTTCGGGGCTGCCCCCCAAATCAGTTGTGGCAGCAAGGTACTGGTAGCGTAAAATGCCATACAATACAAAAGGTATTGTAAACATCATATAGTAAGACTTTCCGGCGTTAAACGTATATAAGGAATACGTTATCACGGTGGCGGAAGTTACAACACCCAGCATCTGGTCAATAAGTTCAGGGGTATACTGATTCAAATTCTTCCTGTGCCTTGATGCATCGCCGGACATTACAATAAGCTCGCTTTTTCTTTTGTTAAGCGCCAGAAACAAAGCGAGCAGGGTTGTACACTCAACCAGCCAGGGCGATATCTTTACGTCTATCATTACCGCACCGCCTACGGTACGCAGCACAAACCCCATTGAAATAATGATAACATCAAGAATAACCACATTTTTCAAAACCAGTGAATATGCAGATACCATCAGTGTATAGCCGGCAAGTACCAGGAAAAGTTCAAAACGCAGTGAAAATGCAATTATAAGGGAAACCGTCAGGATAATGCCCGCAGACAGCAGGGCTTCCGCCGGCTTGAGCTTTCCTGATGCGACAGGCCTTTTGCATTTTCGCGGGTGCAGCATGTCCTTTTTTCTGTCTATAACATCATTTATCAGGTAAACTGAACCGGATACCGCTGAAAACAGCAAAAAAGCATACACCGACTTTATTACCGGTTCGGGGTCAAAAAAAGACTTGGAAAAAATAAGGCCTGCAAAAACAAAAATATTTTTTGTCCACTGTTTCGGCCTCATGGATTTCAATATATAGTAAAGTTTTGCACCGATGTTCATGTTCCTCGCCCCTAAACTCTCTCCATACTCGCCATATTGCACCACAATTTTCCCTATATGCTGCTATGGCTACATTGTAACACAATATTCTCTAAAAAGCTTCCCTTTTTTGAGTACTCCTGGAACACCAGCAAAAACAAGCCGATAAACTGAACAATATCCTGTATCAGTTGACATACAGCCTGTAAATACTTCCTTCTTCCGTCTCTGCAACCTTTTCAAGCTTATAGTGACCGGACAGTTCTTCAATACTGTAGTTTGGGCCTGCACCATATTTATCAAACCATACAATATAGTTAGCTTCAGAACTCCTAACGGCCTTGTCAAACCTTTCAAGTCCGTATATTTGAAGGCTGTTCTTGCGAGGAGTGTAGCAGGCTGGTTTATGCGCAAGGGCATAAATCGCGTCAGGGCAGTTACTGTATATATTCCCCTCCAAAGGCATTTCCCTCAGCATTTTTATCATTCCTGAACCATGCCACCTGACAGTGTTGAAACCTCCTGCACCGTTTTCAAGCAAATGCTTCATTCCGCTTACAGTAGATGTAGCGGGAAATACAAGCCATAAAACCGCCAGTGCCGTAAGAATAAAACTGATAGCCTTTTTAGTATGCCGGGCTGCTTTATCCGTATGTAAAGATTTTTTATTTATATTGTCTTCAATATGATTGCCTTGCTGCCTGCTTTCTTGATTAAAATAATTGGTTACCATGTCAAGAATTGTTGCCGCTGTCATAATTAACGGCACGAATACCGGGGACAGGAGCCTGTTGTCAATGCTGTCAAAGGCAACTGCCGTTGCCGTCCCGACAAGATACACCACGTAAAACATTGTAAAAAGAACAGGGGTTGCAAGTACTGAAAAAGTAATACTTTCTGTCCCGCATATTTTCCTGTTTCTTAATGCCGCTATTATTAAAAGTACAATAAAGACGATAAAAATAAATGCAAAAGCCATTTTCAGCATTTTAACAGCCATGTCGCCCAAACTTGCATCAATTCCGTCCAGCGGCACAACCCATGAAGCCAGTGTTTTAACAGTCAAAACCATGTTTTCCTTCAGTGAACGGATTGAAGGCGTCCTTGCCCCGAACAGTGTCCCGGATAAAATATAATTCCTGACAGCCCATATGCCAAGAGGCAGCCCGGATATAAACCCGAACGCCAGCATATGGTACAGCCTGTCCACAATTTTTTTGCGCCGAAATATAATCACAGCCACTCCTATCAGAATAAGTACAACACCTATATACCTGGTGATACATGCAAGTGCGGCAAAAATCGCAGACAAAAGCAAAAGGCTTAATCTCTGTGTCTTTAAATATTTTTCCGTTTCAATGATAAACAGCAGCAGGAATAGTATGAACAAAGGCTCCGACCAAACATACCTGGAAACATATAATAACGGAACTGAAAAGACCAGGGCACCCAGCCCCCATAACACGAATACCTTGTTCCTTACATTTGATAAAAGCCACATCCCGGTGATGAATATGACCAGTCCCAGAATGAAGGCATTCAGATAGTTGGCAGCCGGCGCAATATCAAGCCCGAAAAGTTCCGCAATTGCAAGCAGGCTGGGATACAGAGGGGGCCATTGTATGAAAGGGGCATTAAAGCCGAAATACACGTAGCCCTTACCCTCAGCCAGGCTTCTTGCTGCATACATATATGCGACTGAATCGGCGGATATACCGGGTCCGAACTTTGACGTGCCCAATAGCACAAGAAAAGCGGCAAAAGCACCTGCTGCTGCCGAAACCATATACCATATAATATTCTTATTAAATGTATGTTCAGCGTTTTTCCTACCCATGCGTAAATTCCCGTTCTCTTTATTTTTCATAACAAACAATATCACGAGGGGTATTAAGTGTCAAGAACTGCACAGCGGTATTCACTCCGGCAGCGGTATTCGCTTTGCCTGAGAGTAGCTGTTCGGTGCTTTCTTACAAGCTGTCCACCTCAATCCACTGCTTCTCGGCAATGGACGTTTCAACAGCCTCCAGCACCTGTGAACATTTCACACCATCGTTGAAATCGGGCAATGCCGGCTTCCCTGATGCAATCGCCTCGGTGAACTCATACAGTTCGTGTACAATCGTGTGCTCATACCCGATGACATGTCCAGCAGGCCACCAGGCTTCCATATACGGATGTGAGCCTTCCGTCACCTGAATTAGCCTGAAGCCCTGAATACCCTCTTCATCTTCCCTGCTGAAATACTGAAGTTCATTCATCCGTTCAAACTCAAATTTCAGGCTGCCTTTTTCCCCATTAATTTCAAAGGACATTCCATTTTTATGGCCGGCAGCAAAACGGGTTGCTTCAAAGGAACCAAGGGCTCCGTTCTTAAACTCGGCCAGGAACAGCGTCGCATCATCCACGGTGACTTCACCCTTTTTCGAGCTATCCTGTGCTTTTCCGCTCAAACCAGTCATTTTACCAACAATCGGCCTCTCTTTGATAAATGTCCTGGAAAGCCCCATAACCTTGCTAAAGTCCCCCACCAGGTACCTGGCCAGGTCAATCAGATGTGCACCAAGATCTCCAAGGGAACCGGATCCGGCTATATTCCTGTCAAGCCTCCACACCAGGGGGAAATCCGGATCAATAATCCAGTCCTGCAGGTAAAGAGCCCGGAAATGATAAATTTTTCCGATTTTTCCCTCGTCAATGAGTTTTTTAGCCAGCCGTACCGCAGGTGCAAACCGGTAATTAAAGCCGATTTGATGCTTTACACCGTTTTTCTCCGCAGCCGCAAGCATTTCCCGCGCATCCTTCAGGTTAAGCGCCAGGGGCTTTTCACAGAAAACATGCTTCCCTGCCTCTGCTGCCGCAATGGCAATTTCCTTATGTACATTGGTGGGGGCTGCAATATCCACCATATCAATGTCATCCCGCCTGACCAGGTTTTCCCATGAAGTCTCATAGCTTTCCCATCCGAACTTCGCGGCCGATTCTTTTACCCAGGCTTCATCCCTTCCGCAGAGCGCTTTCAAGACTATCTCCCTGCCGTGGTTAAAAAACATGCCTATCCTCTGAAAAGCATTACTATGGGCTTTGCCCATAAACTTGTATCCAATCAGGCCCACATTCAATTTTTCTTTCACCTGGCAATACCCCCCTTTATAATACTTTCCTTTATAAATACTTTTCATATAATACTTTTCGTAATAAATACTCTCATTAATAAAATAAATACTTCCATTGATAAATACTTTCCCTTATAAATATCTTTCTTTATGAATACTCTCCTTCTAGACACTCAAGTTGCCTGTCTCATGTCCATCACTATATATAATATACACAAAACATGTTTGGAAAAGAAAGGATTGTTATGTATATCATAAAATTTTCAATATTTTAAAGAAAAAACCGGCAGATTTTGTTCTGCCGGTTGTAAGCCTTTCTACAGGCTTCTTACGTATTCAATTATTTTTCTTCCTGCCAGGGCTCCCTGTCCCACGGCTACAGAAATCTGTTTAAAAGCTCCGGTACAGTCGCCCGCCGCAAATAAGCCTTCAATATTTGTCTGCTGGTTTTTATCCACAACAACTGAGTTCCCGTCAAGCGCTATCCCCAGCTTCCTTGCGAAATCCACACTGGAAGCTGTTTCATAAGCTATGAACAAGCCGTCAATGTTTTCACTTGTTCCGTCCTTGAAAATTATCCTTTCCAAAAACTGCGACCCTTCAAGCTTTGCTATGGGTTTATTGTTAATCTTGAATTTTTTCACGTCGTGGGCATACTTGTCACTTACATCAAGTTCTGCTCCGTTGGTGAATATGGTAATATTACCGGTATATGCTTCAAGCTCCACGGCTTCATGTATTGCAAAATCCCTGGAACCCAGTACGCCTACCTTGAGGTTGTTGTAAAAAAAGCCGTCGCAGGTGGAACAATAGCTTATACCCTTGCCCTCAAATTCTTCAAGGTTCTCTATTTTTACCTTTTTTTGAGGCTGGCCCGTTGCCAGAAGCAGTGCCTTGCTTGTATAGCTGCCTTGTGCGGTAGTCACTTTAAAGAAATCCTTTTTGCTTATTGCTATTACTTCTTCATCAAGAATTTCCGCTCCCAGGCGGCGTGCCTGTTTTTCTCCTTCTTCCAGCAGGTATTCGCCGCTTACCGGGTTTGAAAATCCGAAATAATTTTCAATCTTCCCCGCCTTCCTGAGTGCGCTGTCATTCTTTCCAATAACCAGTGTACTCAATTTTGCCCTTACGGTATAAAGAGCGGCAGATAATCCCGCCGGTCCCTTTCCAATTATTATCACGTCG
>JAMOAC010000215.1 GCA_023621975.1 Bacillota bacterium
GGACTTGCTGCCGAAGGTTATCCTTCACTGCCTGTAATTAAAAAGGAAAATGGCTTCAAGATAAGCCAGAAAATAGTAAAAGACATGATCAGGCAAACAATTTTTGCAGTCAGCCTTGATGAAAACAGGCCTATTCTGACAGGTACACTGGTAGAGTGCAAGGACGGTGAACTTACGTTCGTTTCGATAGACGGATACAGGCTTGCATTGAGAAAAAGTGAAATAGAAGAACAGAATAACGAGCTTAAAGTTGTCGTTCCCGGAAAGACATTAAACGAAATTGCAAAAATACTTCAGCCTTCCGATGAGGAAATGACCATTTACAACGCAGGAAACCAGATACTTTTTGATATGGGTAACTGCAAGGTGGTTTCAAGGCTGCTTGAAGGTGAGTTCCTGAATTACAGGAGCTCCATTACAAATGATTACGAAACCAAAATAAGGATTAACACGAAAGAATTTCTTTCAGCCATTGAAAGGGCTTCGCTCATAATTACTTCGGAAGAAAGAAGATATCCTGTAAGATTTAATATATCGGATGACAGGATAATAATCACTTCGGCCACGGAAGTAGGGGCTGTTAAGGAAGAAATCAGAGTGGAAATGCTGGGCAACGACCTTGATATAGGTTTCAACCCCAGATATTTTATTGATGCATTGAAAGTTATTGATGACGAGACAATTGACGTATCTTTTGCTACAAGCCTCGGACCGTGTTTAATCAAACCGGTTGACGGTGAAAAGTTTATCTATCTTATAGCTGCTGTAAGAAGATAGAAATACAAGAAGACAGGCAAACCATAAAAAACAATAAAAAAGAAAAGAAAACAAAAGTTGTTGCAAAAGGGGGACAGTAAATACTGTCCTTTTATGCTATAATTACACTATGTGCATTTTTGTATAAATGTACATGATTAATGATAAATTAAATGAAATGTTAATCTAAAAGAAAGAAAAATTAACAGAGGTGCTTATGGAAAAAATAAAAATTGTTACTGAATACATTAAGCTGGACCAGTTCCTGAAATGGTGCAGGGTTGCCAAAACCGGGTCAGAAGCTAAAATGATTATTACCTCAGGTAAGGTAAAAGTAAACGGTGAAACGGAACTTAGAAGAGGAAAGAAACTTAGAGACGGGGATATAGTTGAAGTACACGGGAAAGAATACCAGGTTTGTATGTCAGACGAATAGAAGCTGAGACAGGGGGTGTGGCATAAGTTTGTTTATAAAGGGCATTCATTTGAGAAACTTCAGAAATTATAAAAAGCTGGATATTGACTTTTCGGAAAGTTTTAACGTTTTGTTTGGTGAAAATGCCCAGGGAAAAACAAACATTCTGGAGGCTATATATTTGTGCGCTTCCGGAAGGTCACACAGGACCCCGATAGATAACGAACTGGTAAAGTTCGGCGAGAAATATTACTATGTAAAAATAGACTTAGTTAAAAAGGACACGGAATACGAAATAGAAATACAATATGAAATCAATTCCAAGAAAAGAATAAAGATAAATGATGTACCCCAAAAGAAGTTGGGCAGCCTGATGGGAAAGTTAAATGCCGTTATGTTTTCGCCTGAGGATCTTCTTATAATAAAGGAAGGACCAGCTGAAAGAAGGAGATTTATAGATATAGCAATAAGTCAGCTGAAGCCGGCATATTTTTATGACTTGCAGCAATATTCGAAGATCCTGGCCCAGCGCAATACATTATTGAAAGACATACAAAATGATAAGGCCCTTTTAGACACGCTTGAGGTGTGGAACGAGAATCTGGTAAAGACAGGATCCAGGATTATAAAAGCACGAAAAGAGTTTATTAAAATATTAAGCAGTATAGCAGAAGAAAAACATGGCAGGCTTACCGATAATAAAGAAAAGCTGGGTTTGAAATATGTGTCTTCCGTAAAAATTGACGGAGTAGACAGTTTGGAGGACATTGAAAAAGTATTCATGATGACATTGAAAAATTCATTAACGAGAGAAATATATAAAGGAACCACGCTTACAGGCCCCCAGAGAGATGATGTGCAAATATTGCTTAATGAAAACGATGCTAAACATTACGGATCACAAGGACAGCAGAGGACGGCAGTTCTTTCCCTTAAGCTGTCTGAAGTTGAGATAATGAAGAGGGATAGCAATGAATATCCTGTACTTCTTCTTGATGATGTAATGTCTGAGCTTGACAGCAGCAGGCAGAAATACCTTTTTGAGAACCTTGACGATATTCAGGGCTTTATTACCGGAACAGAATATGATTTTTTTATTGGCAAAAAATTGAAGCAAAATAAAATATTTCACGTGAATAATGGTAATGTTGAGGTACTAGAAAGAGAATAACAGAATGATTATGAGAAAATAAGAGATAATTGAAATAAACAGTTAAATGAGATAAAATATTAGTAAATGATGACAACTTTAAAATGCTAAGTACAATGACTGGAGGAAGGGAAATGTTTGTCCATATTGGCGGAGATGTAGTAATACCGTTAAAGAATATAATAGCAATAATGGATATGGAGACTACGACAATATCAAAAGATACAAGGGATTTTTTAAAGATAGCTGAAGAAGAAGGATTTGTTGAGTCCATATCTTCAGATTTGCCTAAATCTTTCATCATAACAGAACAGGATAAAAAGAGTAAAATATACTTATCGCATATATCATCTGTTACGTTACTTAAAAGATGCGGATTTCTGTCTGATTTGACGAAAGATTTGCCGAATACGTAATATCGTTTATTTTTTTGACAATGGCCAATTAAGCGTGATAATTTAGGAAATACACAAATGTTAAATTGGCAGGGAGGAAAAAATGGCTGAACTTGCAAACGGAAAAGTTAACGGAAATAATAACAGTTATGACGAAAGTCAGATACAGGTGCTTGAAGGTCTGGAAGCAGTAAGAAAAAGACCTGGAATGTATATAGGAAGCACTTCTATCAGGGGGCTTCATCATCTTGTTTATGAAATTGTGGCAAACAGTATTGATGAGGCTCTTGCAGGAAGATGCGATGAGATAAGCATAACCATAAATAAAGACAATTCCGTTACTGTAGTTGACAACGGAGGCGGAATTCCTGTAGGCATTCATCCGAAGATGGGAATACCCACTGTGGAGGTAGTACATACGGTACTGCATGCAGGAGGAAAATTCGGAGGAGGAGCTTATTCCGTATCCGGAGGTCTTCACGGTGTAGGTGCCTCTGTTGTAAACGCCCTTTCTGAATATCTTGAAGTTGAAGTTTCCAGAGACGGGCATATTTACAGGCAGAGATACGAGAGAGGTAAGACAATTACACCTCTTGAAATAATAGGAGAAACTGATAAAACAGGGACAAAAACAACCTTTAAGCCTGACCCGCTGATATTCGATACGGTTGAATTTGATTTTGACGCAATGCTGGCAAGATACAGGGAAATGGCTTTTTTGAACAAGGGAGTAAAAATAATCCTTACAGATGAAAGGCCCGAGGAGCCAATCAGAAAAGTGCTGCACTATGAGGGAGGAATTATTTCTTTCGTTGAATATATAAATAAAAACAGAGAAGTGCTTCATTCTCCTCCGATATATATTGAAGCAACCAAGGACGATACGATTATTGAAGTTGCAATGCAATACAATGATTCATATGTAGAAAACATTCACAGCTATGCAAACAATATAGCGACTACAGATGGCGGAACTCACCTTACAGGATTTAAATCGGCAATAACAAAGGTATTTAATGAATACGCCAGGAAACATAACTATATTAGGGATAACGAGAAAAACCTCATGGGTGAAGATGTGAGAGAAGGACTTACTGCAATAATTAGTGTAAAGCTTCACGAGCCCCAGTTTGAAGGGCAGACAAAGAACAAGCTGGGGAACAGTGAAGTAAGGGGACTTGTAGAAAGTGTAATAAATGAAAAACTTAGTGCGTATCTGGAGGAGAATCCATCAGTTGCAAAGGTTATTATCGAAAAGAGCCTGATGGCTTCAAGGGCCCGCGAAGCTGCAAGAAGGGCAAGGGAGCTGACAAGAAGGAAAAACGCCCTTGAGACTACTACGCTTCCTGGAAAACTTGCTGACTGCATAGAAAAGGATCCGTCAGTGTGCGAGATATTCATAGTAGAGGGTGATTCAGCAGGAGGCTCAGCAAAACAGGGCAGAGACAGAAACTATCAGGCAATACTGCCTTTATGGGGTAAGATGTTAAATGTAGAGAAGGCGAGAATAGACAAAGTTTACGCAAATGAAAAATTAATGCCTGTAATCACTGCATTAGGAGCCGGAATAGGTGAAGATTTTGATATTTCGAAATTACGTTATGATAAAGTGATAATCATGGCGGATGCTGATGTTGACGGCCAGCACATAAGGACTCTGCTGTTGACGTTTTTCTTCAGATATATGAGGCCGCTTATAGAGAAAGGGCATGTATACATTGCAATGCCGCCTCTGTATAAGGTACAAAAAGGCAAGGAAGAATTTTATGCCTATTCAGAAGAGGAAGTAAAAAAGATACAGAGTGAAAAAGGATGGAAAAAAGAAGAATGTGTAATTCAGAGGTTTAAGGGCCTTGGTGAAATGAGCGCTGAACAGCTTTGGGAGACGACCATGAATCCTGAAACAAGGAAAATGCTAAGAGTCGAACTGGAAGATGTGGTAACTGCGGACGAAATATTTACGACATTAATGGGAGACAAGGTAGAGCCAAGAAGAGAATTTATACAGCAAAACGCAAAATATGTGACCAATTTGGATATATAGGTATAGGTAATTTAAAACATGGTGCCCGGTCAGGTGTTTCACGTGAAACATTTGACCGGGCATGTTGTTTTATATAAGGGAATATACATTGCAAAAATGAAAAATATGCATTGCAGGAAAAGATGATAGAAAATATTGAAAGCGGGAAAAACATTGCAGAAGAAAAAATAATATGAGGCAAGATATATTGCAAAGATATAAGGCAAGGAATATAGAAAGAAATATGAAGGACTATATTTCAAAAAAATATGATTTTGAAAGAATGAAAAAAATTATTCTTTTTAGTGAAAAATGCTTGGATGAAAATGAAGCATGGCAAAAAATGAAGCAAAAATATTGTGATAGATAAAAGGAATACAAAAAGATAAAAAAGGATAAGGAAAAATGTCAATTTTGATATAAAGGTAAAAAAGGGAAAATGTGATAAAGTTAAGCAGTAAGTTTGAAATAAGCAAATATATTTGAAATACAGAAGCTGTTTGAATTATAAGGTCAGTTTGAGTAATGAGAACAGATTGAATTGTAAACACTGTTTAAAATAAAAGAGGAAGCCTGAATTATTAAAACTGTTTAGAATTATGGGATTCTATGAGATATAAGGGCGGTTGAGTACCTCCTATAAAAAGTTTGGCTGGCATGTTTTTATAATTAAAGAAAAAATAAAAAAAGTTTAAAAAATGCAGAAGGTTTAAGTAATCAGTTTAAAAAATTTTATATTAAAGCCTTATGAACAGATATAAATAAAGTTAAGAAAGAATAGCTGATAAAGGGAAAATCAGTAGGTGTTTTGTAAAGTGTTTCACGTGAAACAATTAAACAGCATGTAGTTATGGAAACGATATTGAAATAAAAGTTGCTTGTTTTGGATTTTGAAATGTGCTTTATATGAAATAAAAATAATAGAATGGCAAAGAGATGTTTCACGTGAAACATTCCACGGAAGAAGTGAGTTATTTCCTATATTGCAGGCCAATTACCTGTTTATTAAATAGCAAATAAGATGATTGATTAATTTTTTATTGTTTTACTTCCGTCTAAAAATGGAATTAAATCAGTTAGCTACATTAAGAATAAATAAGAAATAAACAGGCAAAAACCGTTTGATTTTACGATGAAGAAAAAAACAAAAAATCAGAATTTAAATTGTTTTTTATACTCCCCTATTAATTTATGGTATAATCGATAGTATGATATAATCGATATATAATTTGGATAAACAACAGTATCATTAATTTATTGAACAGTTTTTTTAAAACTTTTATTTGCAGGGGCAAAATGTTAGGGAGTGAATTAATTGGCTAAAGTAATCGCGATTGCAAACCAAAAAGGTGGGGTCGGCAAAACAACAACAGCTGTGAATCTCAGTGCATGCCTTGCCTATAAAGGGAAAAATGTATTGATTATTGATATCGACCCCCAGGGAAATACAACAAGCGGTCTTGG
>JAMOAC010000301.1 GCA_023621975.1 Bacillota bacterium
GCTGTAGTATTTGATGACAAAGGTATCAAGGATGTCGTTAAAAAAGCCGTTGATAATGGCATTTTCGTTATGACCTATGATGGTTACGTTGAAGGTGCGCAAGGATCCTTGAATCTGGATAACTATCAGTATGGTTATCAGGTTGGTTCCATGGCAGCTGACTGGGTTAATTCACACCCTGAACTCAAGAATCAGGAAGTAATAGAAGCAGGTGTCTTTGATTATCCTGATATTCCGCTCATTATTGACAGAGCAAAAGGTATAATCGACGGACTCAAGAAAGCTCCCAATATAAAAGTTGTTGCACAGCAGAAAGCAGGTGTCGGCGACGAAGGTAATGTCCAGGCAGAAAACTTCCTTGCAGCACATCCGAATATCCAGATTATCTGCGGAATAAATGATACAGGTGTTTTAGGTGCCTATGAAGTATTTACGGCGGCAGGGCATGTAGGGGATAATATAGGTCTCTTTGGAGCTGATGGAGACCCGAAGGCATTGGAATTGATCGCAAAAGGTACAATTTATCGTGGAACAGTAATGTCAGGAGCATATGATGCCCTTCCACGTGCTATTGACGTATGTATAGCAGCAAGCAAGGGTGAAGAAGTTGAAGGCAATATAATCTACGATACTACACCTGTAACAATTGAAAATGTAAACGACTTTTTAAAGAAAGAATAAATCTGATTAGCCTGTCCTAATTATAAAGAAAGATCAACTGTGCCATACGCATTTCCTTCCTGTGAAATGCGTATGGCGAATTTTAGAAAAATAATGATTGGAGAAATAGAGATATGAGTAATACAGTTGACAATATTGTCCTGTCAGTACAAAACATATCCAAGCGCTATGCGGGTATACAAAGAAGGCGAAACACATGCATTGGTTGGTGAAAACGGAGCGGGAAAATCCACATTGATAAAGATTATATCAGGTGCGGAAGTACCGGATTCCGGTAAGCTGATATTCAAAGACCAGACATTTGAAAAATTGACGCCACACCTCGCTCAAAGTATTGGTATTGCAACAATTTATCAGGAATTTAACCTGTTTCCCACGCTGTCGGTTGCTGAAAACATCTTTATGGGAGAAGAAATTTTATCGAATGAGAAGAAGTATATTTATAATAAGAAATATTACATCGATAAGGCAAAAAAAGTTCTTGACAGCATAAAAGTAAATATAAATCCGTTGGAATTGATTGAAAACATGACCACCGCGAAAATGCAGCTGGTCGAAATTGCAAAAGCGATTGCGAAAAATTCAAAGATATTGATTATGGATGAGCCGACCGCTCCATTGTCTACTAAAGAAACAGAAGACCTTTTTGAGCTAATCGGCCGCCTGAAGCAACAAGGTGTGACAATTATTTATATTTCTCACCGTTTGGATGAACTGTATCAAATTGCTGACCGCGTGACTGTTATGCGCGACGGGAAAAAAATTATCACAACTAAAATAGAAGATATTACACGCCAGGAATTGATTTTTCACATGACAAACCGTAAAGTTGAGGAAATCGAGTTTGAATCAACCTGGGAGAAGGGTGATGTTGCACTAGAGGTACAAGGACTTTGCGGAAACGGGTTAAAGGATATTTCTTTCAAGGTACGCCGTGGTGAAATTTTAGGAATAGGAGGGCTGCTTGGTGCCGGGAGAACAGAACTGGCACGTATTATTTTCGGAGCAGACAGAGCTGAAAGCGGAAAAATTCTCGTACACGGCAAAGAGGTTGAAATAAAATCCCCAAAAGATGCAGTATTTTTTGGGATAGCATATGTTCCCGAAGACAGGAAACATCACGGTGCAATTCTGTCCCTACCGATTAACTGGAATATAACCCTGCCGATTTTGAAAAGGATTTCAAACAGGGGTTTCCTGAAAAAGAAAGAAGAAAATATTATTGTTGATAATCTGAAGAACAGTCTTAGAATTAAGGCAGCAAGCATGAGCCAGAATGTAGAAAGCCTCAGCGGTGGTAATCAGCAAAAGGTAGTACTCGCAAAATGGCTTGCAAGCAAGGCAAGTATTTTGATTTTGGATGAACCGACAAG
>JAMOAC010000019.1 GCA_023621975.1 Bacillota bacterium
TGGAGGAAAAAGTTGTAAAACTATTTGGTGCCGACAAGGTAAAATCGGTGGAATTTGCAGGCAAAAACGATACGGGCCCGTTAAAGACATACAGTTACAATGTTAAGTTTAACAATGCCCCTGAAGATCAGATTGCTACTGTTGGCATGACACAAAAAGGCGGCCATGTTTTATGGATGCTTTATAACAGACCGGTTACAGAAAAAAAGATAGATATGGACAAGGCTAAGGAAATGGGCAGAAAATATCTGGAAGAACATGGATTTAAGGGAATGGTTGATACTTATTATCTTGCGGAGGATAACACTGCTACAATAAACTATGCATATCAGCAGGATAATGTCACAATATATCCAGATCTGATAAAACTGAAAATAGCACTGGACAATGGTGAGGTAATAGGAATTGAGACCAAGGGATATCTTTATTCCCACAGAGAAAGGGATATTCCCGAGCCTAAAATTACAGAGCAGGAAGCCAGAGCAAAAATTAATCCGAGAATGGAGATTTTAAGTTCGGGACTTGCAATTATTCCGACAGAGTATAAAACGGAACTGTTTGTATATGAATTTAAAGGCAAAGTAAATAAGAATGACTTCCTTGTTTACATAAATGCGGAAACAGGGAAGGAAGAGGATGTATTAATGATTGTAAATACTCCTAATGGAGTTCTGACCATGTGACACGGGCAACTAAACGTCTGAACCATGGAATCATGTGCAGCATGTGAAAACATAGGGAAGTGAAAAAAGAAAAAATGGGGACAGTTCTCAACTATTAGTAAAATTTATGAATGCTTCTCGCAAAGTAACGGACAAACTCTCAGTAAATTGAAGCTGATGAAAGCTGAAGCGGGGACAGTTCTCAACTATCGGCAAGTTAACCAGGCAAAGTTGTAATAAAAATTTTCTATCAATAATTGAGAACTGTCCCCATTATTTTGCAAGAAAAAGTTAATAAATGTAGTCTTTAGCCAAGGGAATGCCCATTGAGCTAAAAAATTTAAGCTAAAAAGTTGAGAAGCGTCCCCAATTAATGTTGAAAAGTTGAGAACTGTCCCCACTGCACAGAGAACTGTCCCCACTGCACAGAGAACTGTCCCCACTGCTGTTACCGATTTAATGTTGTATTTTTTTGTAAATTAAGATAATATAATATTAATATGTCAGTGCAAAGCAGTTGGAGGTTATATAATGGAAAATAATTTTATTGGGGTTAATGATGCTGAGGTCAGATTGCAGAATGAGCAGTTTCGCAAGCCCAGTCTTGCTCAGGTTGCAATTATTTATTCCATAACAGTAATACTATTTTTCACTATAGGCTCTATAGTGCAGAAAAATGAAATATACTCAGGGCTGCTGATAACAGAATTTTTATTGGTAATGCTGCCTGCGCTGCTTATGCTATTCATATGCAGATACGACGTGAAAAAGGTGCTCAGGCTTAATAAAACAAGCTTGTTAAACATACTTGTGATATTTTTTATAATGCTTTTTGCATTACCCGTTGTCGGTGTTTTTAATCTTGCAAACATTTGGATTGTATCCAAGCTGTTTGGAAGGGTTGCTATATCACAGCCCCCCGTTGCAGAAACTTTAGAGGGGCTTTTTATAAACATATTGATAATTGGCGGATCAGCAGGTATATGTGAGGAAATAATGTTTAGAGGAGTAATACAAAGAGGATTTGAAAGATTTGGCGCTGTAAAGTCAATTTTGTTTTCATCATTTCTGTTTGCACTCATGCATTTTGATTTCCATAAGCTATTCGGAACATTTTTGCTTGGAGCACTAATTGGATTTATTGTATATAAGACCAATTCAATTTTCAATGGCATGTTTGCACATTTTGCCAACAATACCATTGCTGTGCTTGTAAGTTTTGCCTCTGTCAAAATGAATGAGAGCCTAAGGTCTGAGATGGGTAAGATCAACAGCCTCTATAATACCAGCATAGATTTCTCTGCTTTTGAAAGCCTACCACCGGAAACTCTTATCGTGGTTATTTTTTCAGTAATATCTATGGTGCTCTTTTGCTCGGCGGTATTGGCAGGGCTTATTATTGCTTTAGCCAGGATGAACAATGGTAAAGCTGAAAAGCTTATACCTGAAAAGGGTATAAACCTGATAGGTGCATTATGGTTTCTCCCCGCGGCAATAATTATAGGCTTTGTGTATCTTGCACAGGGTATGGCATTATTGAGCGTTGATACAGATGTTGCAGCGAGTGTTATCAATTTATTAGTCAAGCCGCTTTTGCTGTTGATATTGTAATATTTTGTATCATCAGCTGAATAATTAAGGGTTAACCCAGTATAATTATGGGTTAACCTGATAATATTTTCCGGTGAATTTCATTTTCCCATGAGGGTTTTCAACTTCCTTATATCTTCTCCCGCAAACTTATATATGTCAAAATACCCAATTATTCTTGAAACTATTCTTTCGTCATAATATTCATACATCTTTTTAATATCTATATTTGTGGAAATGATAGTCTTACAAGGTTTTGATAAATTATTTGATTGCCTTGTGCTAAGAAGAGTCAAAAAATCTGCATATCTTGCTGCACTTGGTGATTCTGTGCCAAGGTCGTCAATAATCAAAAGCTCAACATCATATATGCTTTTGTAACCTGTTTCCTGGTATGCATCATCCTTAAATGATCTGAGTTTATATTCATTGATTGTATTAAATAGTATGGGAGCAGGTTGATACAGTACTGTTACTCCTCTATTAAGTAATTCAACGGCAATGCAGTTTGCCATAAATGTCTTTCCGACACCGGCCGGACCACAGAAAAAAAGATTCTTCGTTTCAGGAAGTTTGAAATTTTCGATAAATTTCAAGCAGTCTTCTTTTATGCCCAGTATATGCCTTCTAGGAGACTTCTTGATCCCGTATTTTTGCTCATCTACCACATCGGGATAATAATTCTCGTTAAAATTGGAGAAGTTCTCAATGTCAGCCAGTTTCAGGTTTGACTGGCTATAAAGCAGGTTAATAAGCTGCTGTTTGTAACATGAACATTTTATGTCTCCTTTCTCTGTCCTGATAAAACCCGTATCTTTACACTGAGAACACTGATATACAGGCTCAAGGTAGTCTTCCGGAAATCCGGCCTGCTTAAGCAGCTGAATTTTTTCTTCTTTCAGGCTGTTAATTCTGAAATCAAAATCCGATATCAATAAATTTTTTGAACCGCTTGTCATCAGTATTTTTTTATTGTATTTTAATCCAAGAGACCGTATTTCCTCGTCTATTTCCCGAACTCTTGGTATTTTTTCATAAACAATGCTTTTACGATGCTCGAGGGCATCATAGGCTGCTTTCTGCCTTTTATCATATTCAGCTTTTATTGCATTGTAAATATTTATTCCTGACATATATTCCTCCTAATAAGTATTCAAACTTCTTTATAGAGTTTCTCAAAATCACTTTCGTCATATTTCCTCTGTTCGAAATTCCCGCGCTGGGGCACCGGTGTTGATTCACTGCCGTCACTTTTGCTTTTGGTTGCTTTTTGCCGCCTGAGTTTTTCAAATGCAATTATTTCTTCTTTTGTTTTTAAGCCGTTTTCATGCCAGGTAGTAATAATTTTGTTTATGTACTCGAAATTTGGATTGGGTATCGAGGTAGTTTTTCTTAATGCCAAATCAATTATGCTGAAATCGTAATTATAATCCATAACCCAGGTTTCTATATAATCTTCTTCGTATTCCGTAAGTGAAGTTCTTCTGTTGAGCTTTTTCATAATTTTATACTTAATATCCCGCAGCTTTTGGTATTCGATAAAATAATTGTCTAAATCAAAGGAATTCTTAATGTTTTTACTGTGCCAGCTTTCAGCAACTTTTTCAATATATTGCTTTGTCAGTCCCTTGCGGTCGTAGCAATGCTGAAACAGGGCATACATTACATCTTCTTCAAAGCCGTACCTATCAAACCAGGCATCAATATCGGTATACCATGAGGGTGACATAACGCCTTGGAAGAAGGTATTGTTTATTGCAGAAATTATCTTGCTGCGTTTCGTATTCCTTTGAATACTCAATGACACATCTTCAGGACTTGAAGTGGTCTTTGGCCTGTATATCTTATTTATTTCCTTTTCCTTAAGGTCTACCATTTGTATGCTATTGTTTTTTCGTGTTATAACTCCGACGTTTTCAAGGTAAATCAGGGCATTTTTTACCTGATTAAGATCTATTTCAAGCTTCTTGGAAAGATCTTCTGCTGTAGCCTGCTTATTGTATTTACTTAAAAACAGGCAATATAAATATACTTTAACATAGTCGCTGTTCATTGAAGGCATATACTCGGTGATGAATATATCCGGCACAAGCGTATCGGAATATAAAATTGACTTACAAGCCTCAAAAATCATGTTATGCACCCTTCTTTAACCAAATCCTCCGTTGAGAATTTGTTTTTGTTGTATTCAAATTATATCATATTACGTTATCATATTACAGAATTAATAATGTGTGTCGTTACATTTGGTATTATCGCCAACGTGGCGGATAATCAAATGAATTAATGCGGGAGCCAAGGTGGGGACAGTTCTCAATTATTGCACATTTATCAAATATAGGTCACTATTGGCAACATTAGGGTTCCCCAATCAGGGATATGGGATGGTAAGGTGGTAAGGGAGAGATAAGGGGGACAGTTCTCAAAAAATAACATCATGGAAAGGTTCTTCTTAGTGGCAGGAAGACTGTTTCTCATCATATATGTTTCAGGGTGTCTAATACTAATGTTTGTGCAGATTGGGAATTATACGATAGATCTCAGAAAAAAGTTCAAGAAAAAATGAGACAGCCTGTAAATAAGTAAAATTAAATAGAAATACATGGTATTGCTTGACTTTTTGGTGCCACAGTGTTAGAATAAACATCTGCAAGTATATATTAATTAAGGGAATGCATGTGCATCGTCATGTGCATCGTAATGATAAAATGCGCCCATAGCTCAATTGGATAGAGCGTCTGACTACGGATCAGAAGGTTGCGGGTTCAAATCCTACTGGGCGCACCAGGTTGCAAGGCGCTAGAGCCTATAAGTGTAAAAGCTTATAGGCTCTAGTTTTTTATGTTAATCGGGGAGGATAGGACAAATAACCATTTTGTATTTCTGCTATAGAGTTCATTATGCAACGAAATATTTACATTGCATCTGTCTAATCCCGGTAATACGACAAGTCCAACTTAGCGAACTCTTCGCACATAGATTGTAGTAAATATAATAAATTTTCTTTTCTTTTTAATGCCTCGCTAAAGATTTCGGCATCGTAGCCCATTCTTTTTACATCTTCCAAATAATTGCTTTCTTCATCTTCAGTTTCAAATCCGCCTCCGCATACATAGAATGACGTCATATTTATTAATTCTATTAACTTTATAATCCTCTCTATACCCTCGTACATTACAGTGTCATTTTGGTCTTCACTTTGAAGTGAACTGATATATCCATTAAATTCTTCTTTGCTAAAACTACTACCGGTTTTTGGCCTTGCGTTTTGCAAATCATTAAACAGGTTTCCATTCAATGCTTTATTTACTTTTTCATAAGCTTCGTTTCCAAACAGTCTGTCTGCAAAGGTTTCTGCAAAAACCTCCCTTGCCAATACTTCATCTCCATAGCATTGATCTTTTACGGCTTCCCAGACCTCCGGGAAGTTATGTACCATTTTATCTTCCAGCAAATGCGTTATTTCATGGGCAAAGGTGTGCATTAGGAACTGTTTTACTTCATCATCAGAGAAATCCATTTTTTCGAAAAGCCTGCGCGCTTTTTCAAAACAAACTCTGATTTTACAGCTGCCTGTGATTAATAAACTTACCGGATGCATTTCTGAGGAATCAACGAACATAAAACCATTATAATTTTGCGGGACATCTTCCTGGCCCAGCAGATAATTGAATATTTTCATAACATCAATATTTACTACAGTTTTTACAAGCTCATCTTCATCAACGTATTTGATACTCAGCTTTGGCGTCGGCCAATTCTTTTGGTTATATTCATGCACCGCTTCCTTAAAAGCCGCTTCTACCAGTTCCTTGGTTAGTTTCATTATGACCCCTCCCATATTTAATTCTTACTTTGATGTTCGCTGAAATTT
>JAMOAC010000257.1 GCA_023621975.1 Bacillota bacterium
TAAACGGCGGCTACCTGGGAAGTGTAATGTTTGCAGTCCTGATCCTTTGGCTTAGAAGGACCGCTTTCAGGAAATTCATACTTGGGACGGCAGCCATTATCATGCTGGGCATAGCCGTAAAATATTCGGGGATTTCATTTACCCTTCTGTATTCTGTGATTTTTGCAATTGCCGTAATAGTAGTATATATGCTTCGCAATGAGAATATTTACGACTGGATAGTTGACATACTGGGCGTTTCCAGCGTTGCATATGCGATATATGACACATTCGTTGATACAATTTTGCTGCAGTTGAACGTGTCTTTAGGGCTTATTGGCGGCAGGCAGGTGGAACAACCCGCTTCCGATGCTGTAAAGCTTGCAAACTTAACTCATATTCCTGCAATCGTGTGGGGAATAATATGGCTTGCTGTTTCATTAATTACTGTTAACGCAGTGCTTTTGAAAGAAAAAGCAAGGAAAAAAGGTAATACTGCAAGGAAAAGCAGATGATTTTGATAGGGTTGGGAGGGCTTATGAAAAACAATCTTACAGACAATAGCATTGAAAAAAGGATATTGGAATTAAGAGAGATAATCAACTACCATGACTATAAGTATTACGTGGAAGATAATCCTGAAATAAGCGACCATGAATATGATATGCTGTACAAGGAACTTGTAGAGCTTGAAAGCCTGAGGCCGGATCTCATAACTCCTGATTCGCCCACACAGAGAGTGGGGGGAAAAGCCCTTGAAGGATTTGAGAAAGTTGTACATACGGTGCAAATGCAGAGCCTGATGGATGTGTTTAACGAAGAAGAACTTGCAGCTTTTCACCAGAGAGTAAGGGATGCAGTTGGAGAAGAAATTGAGTATGTAGTGGAGAAAAAGATTGACGGGCTTTCCGTTTCACTGGAGTATGAAAACGGGAGGTTTATACGGGGGTCAACCAGGGGTGATGGAACCGTCGGGGAGAATGTAACCCAAAACCTCAGGACGATAAAATCCATACCTCTTGTGCTTAAAAAGTCAGTTCCCTTTCTTGAAGTAAGAGGGGAAGTTTTCATGCACAAAAAGGACTTTTTGAAGCTAAACGAGGAGCAGGAGGAACTGGGCCTGCCGCAGTTTGCAAATCCAAGGAATGCGGCGGCAGGGTCGTTAAGGCAGCTGGATCCAAAAATTACCGCAGGCAGAAAGCTTGATATTTTCGTTTTCAATATCCAGAGGATTGAGGGACAAACATTTTCAACCCATTCAGAAACTCTGGAGTTTCTGAAGGAACTTGGTTTTAAGACAATCCCCGGCTATAGGGTGTGCAGCAGCATTGAGGAGGTAATTGATGAGGTCCGCAGGATAGGGGAAATGCGCGGAGAACTTTCCTATGAAATAGACGGCGCCGTTATAAAGGTCAATTCCCTCAGGCAGAGGGAACTGCTCGGCAGCACCATCAAGACTCCCCGCTGGGCGGTAGCCTATAAGTACCCGGCTGAAAGGAAGCAGACGGTGCTGAAAGATATATGGGTAAATGTAGGCAGGACCGGGGTGCTGACACCAAATGCCATACTTGAACCTGTCCGCCTTGCCGGCACAACAGTAAGCAGAGCTACACTTCACAATATGGACTACATCAGGGAAAAGGATATTCGCATTGGGGACACGGTTGTGGTTCAAAAAGCAGGGGATATAATTCCCGAGGTTGTGGAAGTTGTTTTCGAAAAGAGGAACGGCAGCGAAAGGGAATTTGTCATGCCTGACAGATGTCCCGTATGCGGTTCTGAAGTTATTCGTGAAGAAGGGGAAGTGGCATACAGGTGTATCGGTATTGAATGCCCTGCACAGCTGAAAAGGAGTATTGAACATTTTGCATCGAGAGATGCAATGAATATAGAAGGACTGGGTCCTGCAATAATTGAAGCCCTGCTGGATAACAAATTTATCAGCGGAGTGGCAGACCTGTATTATCTCCATCAAAGAAGAGATGAGCTGGTAAAAATGGAAAGGATGGGGGAAAAGTCTGTTGACAACCTTTTGAATTCAATAGAGAGGTCAAAAAGCAATAACATAGACAGGCTTATATACGGTTTTGGAATAAGGCATATAGGGCTTAGGGCAGCACAGCTGCTGAGTGAAAATTTTGCGTCTGTTGATGATATTATGCAGGCCCAGGTCGAAGACATTGTTAAAATACCGGAGTTTGGCGAAAAAATGGCGCGGAGTGTAGTTGCATTCTTCAAACAGGAACAAACCCTTGATACAATTGAAAAACTCCGGAAAGCCGGTGTAAACCTTAAGAGCCAGGGGAAAAAGCAGCTTAAGGACAACAGGTTTGAAGGATTGACCTTTGTTTTGACGGGAACGCTTCCATCATACACCAGGTCCGAGGCATCTGCCATTATTGAAAGCTTTGGAGGAAAGGTATCAGGCAGTGTATCAAAAAACACCGATTACGTGCTTGCAGGCGAAGCGGCCGGAAGTAAGCTGGACAAGGCAAAAAAGCTGGGAATAAAAATTATTGACGAAGAAGAGTTCAAGAGGATGATAGAATAGAATAAACAGACAGATAGGATAATAAAGCACCGGACATTTGATATCCGGTGCTTTTTCACTTTTTAATCATGCTGGTTATTATCAGCTTGTTTACTCATTCGCTGCCTTGTTACTTATTTGCCGTTTATTTGTCTGCATTTTTGGCGGCAATTTTGGCCCAGGTATCCTTTAAGCTAACAATCCTGTTAAATACGGGCATTTCTTCCGTCGAATCCGGGTCTACGCAGAAATACCCGAGGCGCAGGAACTGGTAGCGGCTTCCCGGGGCAGCATGAGCCAGGTTGGGCTCCAGCTTGCAGTTCTTCAGTATTTCCAATGAATTGGGGTTCAGGTTGTCAATAAAATCCTTACCTTCTTCTACTTCCAAAGGATTTGGCTTTATAAACAGCTTGTCATAAAGCCTTACCTCTGCATCAATTGCGTGTTTTTCAGAAACCCAGTGTATTGTACCCTTCACCTTTCTGCCGTCAGGAATGTTTCCGCCCCGTGTCTGGGGGTCATATGAGCAATGCAGCTCTACTATATTTCCGTCAGCATCCTTGACCACATCTTCACACTTAATGACGTATGCTCCTTTCAGGCGAACCTCACGGCCCGGAGCCAATCTGAAATATTTCTTTGGAGGATCCTCCATGAAATCATCCCGTTCAATGTAAATGTACTTTGAGAAGGGAACTTTTCTGGTTCCCATATCGGGATTTTCAGGATTATTTTCTATTTCAAATTCCTCCACCAGATCCTCGGGATAATTGTCAATTACAACTCTCAGAGGACGCAGCACAGCCATTAGCCTGGGTGCTTTGGCATTCAAATCGTCTCTTACGCAGTGCTCAAGCAATGCAAAATCCACAACGCTGTTACTTTTTGAAACCCCTATCATTTCACAGAAGTTTCTGATGGCTTCGGGTGTATAACCGCGCCTTCTCATGCCTGAAATGGTGGGCATGCGCGGGTCATCCCATCCTCTTACGTATCCATTCTTGACAAGCTCGTGAAGCTTGCGCTTGCTTGTGACCGTATATGTCAGGTTAAGCCTTGCAAATTCAATCTGCCTTGTCTTGCATTTGACGTTCAAAGTTTCAAGGAACCAGTCATAAAGCGGACGGTGATCCTCGAATTCCAACGTACACAGCGAGTGAGTTATCCCCTCTATGGAGTCTGACAGGGGGTGTGCAAAATCGTACATCGGGTAAATGCACCACTTGTCTCCGGTTCTATGATGGGTAGCCCGCATTATGCGGTATATAACCGGATCCCGCATGTTCAGGTTGGGTGATGCCATATCTATTTTTGCACGAAGTACTCTTGAGCCATCGGGGAATTCACCTGCCCTCATCCTGCGGAAGAGGTCAAGGTTTTCTTCCACCGAACGGTTCCGGTACGGGCTTTCCTTGCCGGGCTCGGTGAGGGTACCCCTGTATTCTTTTATTTCTTCCGGGGAAAGGTCGCAGACGTATGCCTTACCCATTTTTATAAGCTGCTCTGCGTACTCGTACAACTGCTCGAAATAGTCGGAGGCATAATAAAGCCTGTCACCCCAGTCGAACCCCAGCCATTTTATGTCTTCTATTATCGAGTTCACATATTCCGTATCTTCTTTTGTCGGGTTTGTATCATCAAATCTCAGGTTACACAAGCCGTTATTTGCAGCGGCTATTCCGAAATCTATGCAAATAGCCTTGGCATGCCCGATATGAAGGTAGCCGTTGGGCTCGGGCGGAAACCTGGTATGAACCCTGTCAAACCTTCCGGATTTTAAATCTTCATTTATAATATCCTGAATAAAATTGTCCATTACAGATACTCCCCTTATAAATTGTTTTATTTATCAGCCTTGTTAATTGTTAATTACACTGTTGATTGTTGTTTAAAGTTTCTTCAAGTTTGTTGATTCCGATTTTTATGCGGTTAAGTGTTTCATTTTTTCCGAGAATGTCAGCGATTTCTACAGCTCCTCCGGGAGACACTGCTTTGCCCGTTATCGCTGTACGTACAGGCCACATAACCTGGCCGTTCTTGAGACCCATCTGCTGAGCCAGTGATACAAGTGTATTTTGAATTGTTTCTTCATTCCACTCCTGCAGGCTTTCAAGTGCAGGGACAGCTGCCTTCAGGCTTTGGAGTGAAATTTCCAAAGTGGTCTTCATTTTTTTGTGGACGTACAATTCAACATCATATTCAGGAAGATTATCAAAGAAGTCAATAATTTCAGGTATTTTGCTCAGTACGTCAACCCTGGGCTGCAGCAGCCTGCTTATCTTTTTCAGGTTAATGTCGGGATTTCTTATATTCCCTTCATAATATGGCCTGGCGACTTCATGGAACTCGTCCAAACTCATTCTTCTTATATATTCACCGTTCATCCAGTTCAGTTTATTAATGTCGAATATGGCAGGTGATTTGCTGATACCTTTTATGTCAAAGGCTTCCACGAGCTCCTCAAGGGAGAAAATTTCCTGGTTTGTACTTGGAGCCCAGCCCAAAAGGGCAACGTAATTTATAACAGCCTTAACAAGGTATCCCATCGATATCAGGTCTTCGAAGGACGGATCGCCTGCCCTTTTACTCAATTTTTGCCCCGTTGATTTAAGTATAAGCGGGACATGAATGTATACAGGCACTTCCCATCCGAATGCTTTATATAACAGGTTATATTTTGGGGTAGACGACAAATATTCGTTTCCCCTTACAACATGGGTTATTTTCATTAAGTGGTCGTCAATGACATTGGCAAAGTTATAAGTTGGAAGGCCGTCAGACTTAATAAGTATCTGATCTTCAAGGGTGCTGTTATCAACCGTGATGGTGCCGTAAACAGCATCCTCAAAGCTTGTAGTACCCGTTTCAGGCATTTTTTGACGGATTACATACGGTTTTCCTTCTGCAAGGTTCTTTTCCACTTCTTCCTTGCTGAGATAACGGCAATGGCGGTCATAACCGGGAAATTTCCCTTCTTTTTCCTGCTGTTCATTCAGCTTTGCAAGCCTTTCCTTTGAGCAAAAGCAATAGTATGCCGCTCCAAGGTCAACCAGCTTTTTGGCATATTCCTGGTAGATATGCTTCCGCTGGCTCTGTATGTACGGGCCGTATTCTCCGCCTTTGTCCGGGCCTTCATCATGTTCCAGTCCGGCCATTTTCAATGTTTTGTATATAACATCAATTGCACCTTCAACATACCTTTCCTGGTCAGTATCCTCTATCCTGAGAATAAATTTCCCGTTGTTGTGTTTGGCAATAAGGTATTCATACAGCGCAGTCCTGAGATTGCCAATGTGCATGTAACCTGTGGGACTGGGTGCAAATCTTGTCCTTACTTCCGTAGCCATATTTCATTTCTCCTTATAAATAAAGTTTCTGCAGGCGTCTTTATAAGTATTATTAACGCTGCAGATAACAACAATTCTTTTATCTTTGATTTCATTAAGTTGATTATATTATTTTGGTAAATATTCGTCAAGCGTGTGTCAATTGGCGATTTTGAGTTTTAAGGCAATGTATTGTCTGATGTTTTGCAATGCTTTAAGTGCGGAAGGCAAATCAGGGATAGAACAACTATTAACTGAATATATTATATAAAGATAAGTGAAG
>JAMOAC010000254.1 GCA_023621975.1 Bacillota bacterium
TGTCCCAAAAGTCCGGCAAATCGTCAAAATCATCATTCCTTCCGAATATCGGCTGGCATAAAAAATTTTCAATCGAATCCGGGCCGTAAATCAAATTGCTTCTTGAATACGATATAAATCCGGTAACCACAGGAAGCCTCTGTGCTGCTTTCTCCAACTGTATCTCGTCGAATCCGAAACTTTCCATAGCCTTCCACATTTCATACGGGCTGAATCCCGAGGCTGCAAAAGAACCGGCAAGCGCACCTGCCGAGACGCCCGCAATGTTCACGAATCCGTATCCCCTTCTATAAGCGGCATCAAAAACTCCTATGTATGCAATACCCTTTACGCCCCCGCCGCCCAGCACAAGATTCAGAGGTCTTCTGAAAAAAGGCATAAAACCACCTCAAAATACGTTCTTGTTGCTAATATATTAAAAAAACACTCCATATATGAGGAGTGTTTTAAAAAAGGTGATAGGAAACAATAGTGACAAGGCAAAAGTGGCAGGGAAACGGAACCGTCCCCTGTCACACTCCTTCCACCTCAGGGAATCTCGGTGAGTTCTCTTATTCTTATATTTGCCCATTTGACATAACTGCTGTCCGGATATTCCGTAATGAGTTTTTGATAAGTTCCCAGAGCATTCCTGCTGTCATCCAACTGCTGATAGCATTTACCCATGTAATACAGTACCGCATCCATTCTCTCAAAATTATCCGTATAAAGCTGTATTTTATTAAACTTTTCCAGGGCTTCGTTATATTTCTTGCCTGTATTAACAAGCACCATTCCCTCTTCGTATAATTTTCTGGCAGCCTGCGGCATTATCCTGTCATACAGTTTTTGAAACCTTTCCTTTTCTTCTCCCTGCAAATCTACGGTTTTCAATATTAAAAGCATGTCCGCCGCTTTTTCCACCTCTCCTTCCCGGAACAGGCTGTCTGCTTCATACAGTTTTAGCACGACCTTGTAATAATCCACATATTCATTTGCAGCGTCGAGGTTTTTCTGTAATTCGTCATATTCATTGCTGAGCTTATTGTACTGTTCTTCAAGTTCTGAATTTTTTTGTGCAAGGATATTTTTCTCATTTTCAATTTGCTCCAGTTGAGCACCGCTCACTTCATTTCCCCTGATAAAAACCAGACACAGCACTAACGTAATTAAAGCACCTGCTGCAAAAAAAGCTGCACTCTTAATAATATCTTTTTGGGAATACTTGCTGTTTGAGTTTTGCTTTTTATTAAAATCAGGAAATAATTTTTCTCTATTGCGGGATTTTTCTCTTTTCTTCATTTTTTTAGACTCAGGATCAGCTGTTTCGTCTTCATTCAGCATATTCAGATATTTCATTGCCATTACACTGTTTTTCTCAGCTTCTATGACTCTGTTAAACATTTCAGCAGCTTTTGATTTATCATTAATGTAACTGTAGCAAATTCCAAGAAGATTAACTGCTTCATAAAATTCCGGGTTCAATGAAATGGCTTTTTTTAGCTCTATTATGGCAATATCCTCGCTTTCCATCTTAAGGCTTTCCAAAGCCTTATTATACAGCACAATGGAATTCCTGGCGTCAATGCTGAGCTTGGTGCCTTTTGCCTCTAAGCTTTCAACATCAATCGGCTGAAAATTTTTCAGCTCCTCTTTTAAGTTAATCATTTAACCCCTCCTCAAAATTATATTCTAGGGGTTCCTCCCTTAACATACTTCTGATTTTTCCTATATAATATAATGATCCAAAGGCACATATGACATCGTTTTTTGAGGACAGTCGGAAGGCTTTCATAACTGCACTTACAATTGTATCACTAACATGTATGTTTTTACAATATGGCTCAAGCAGTATTGCCAAATCTGATGCAGGCAGCGCCCTGTCACTGTCAGGAGTAACCGCTATAACAGTATCCGCTCCCGGAATCACGGTCTTTATCATTGACATATAATCCTTGTCCCTCAGCACTCCAAAAATAAAAATCCTTCTCCTGTCCGGGAAATATTCATCCAGAGCCTCTTTCAATATGCCGGCACCCTGTGCATTATGTGCACCGTCTATCATAAAAATGGGTTCCTTTTTTAATATTTCCATTCTGCCAGGCCACCTTGCCTTTTCCAGCCCCCTCCTTACGGCATCCTCACTTATCGTATACCCTTTTTGTGAAATAATTCTGCATGCTTCAACTGCCATTACCGCGTTCCTTACCTGGTGACGTCCGATAAGAGCAATTTTAAGATTCCTGAGTTTGTCATAGTGAAATACCTGCCCGTCCACCGACCAGTTAACAATTTTGGCACTGTCAAAATCCACTTTGTGAAGCGTTGCTCCCCTTTGGGCACATACATCCTCGATAACTTCTTCAGCTTCACGTGGTTGGGGATACATTACCACTTCCCCCGAAGGCTTAATTATACCTGCCTTTTCAAATGCTATCTCCGAAAGCGTATTGCCGAGTATATTCATATGGTCATACCCGATAGCCGTTATTACCGACACCAGGGACGAATCTATTACATTGGTTGAGTCAAACCTTCCACCAAGCCCGACTTCAAGAACCACCACGTCACATTTTTTCTCATAAAAATACTGCATACCCAGCGCCGTAACAATCTCAAATTCTGTCGGATGATTGTATCCAAGCTCAATCATCGCATTGACCTTGCCTCTGACGAATTCCGTAATCCTGGCGACATCACTTTCAGATATTTCGCTGTCATCCACCTTTATTCTCTCAGTGAACCGTTCCAGGTAGGGAGAAGTAAAAGTCCCTACCCTGTATCCTGCCTCTTTTAAGATACTGCTAATAAAAGCAGCAGTAGAGCCTTTTCCGTTTGTACCTGCTATGTGCACAAAATTAAGATTCTTATGAGGGTTTCCCATTAAATCCAGCAGTACCGTTATATTTTTAAGCCCCAGCTTCACTCCGAATTTCAAAGTACCGTGTATATACTCCAGTGCTTCTTCGTAGTTCATGAATTAACCTCCGTCAATTGTGTCAATTGGCCCCACAGCATTTTTTATATTTCTTTCCGCTTCCGCATGGACATGGATCGTTTCTGCCCACTTTCACATTACTTCTTGCCATAGGCTTCCTTGACACTTCCCCGGGTTGTCCGCCATGGGTTGCCTTTACAGGTTCTGCAACCTGCTTGCGCTGCGGTGCCGAGTCCTTGTTCAACTTCGCCCTCAGAACAAGTTTTACGGCATCTTCCTGAATGCTTCTTATCATCTCCTCAAACATTTCAAAGCCTTCGAACTTGTATTCAACAACAGGGTCCCTCTGCCCATAGGCACGCATTCCGATTCCTTGCCTCAGCTGATCCATTGCGTCTATATGGTCCATCCACTTTTCATCCACCACCCTGAGCAGTACGACCCTTTCCAGTTCTCTCATCATTTCAGGTCCTATTTCCTTTTCTTTTTCGTCATACAGCTTAAGGGCTATATTTTGCAGCCGTTCCTTTAAACCATCCTTCGTGAGGTTTTCCATGTCCTTCTTTATTTCATCCATCGCACCCTGGGGCAGGAAGATATTCGCCAAATAAGCCTCCATGCCACCCCAGTCCCAGTAATCAGGATACTGGCTGTCATGGCAGAACAGCTCTACGATACGGTCAATCATTCCCTTAATCATATTTACGTAGTGTTCTTTCAGGTTTTCACCGTCAAGCACCTTGCGCCTCTGGCTGTAAATGACCTCTCTTTGTTTATTCATGACGTCATCGTACTGCAGTACGTGCCTTCTTATGTCAAAGTTCTTTCCTTCAACCCTCTTTTGTGCCCCTTCAATGGCATTGGAAAGCATTCTGTGTTCGATAGGCTGGTCATCTTCAAGGCCCAGTGCATCAACAATGCCCGCTAACCTGTCTGAGCCGAAAAGCCTCATCAAATCATCTTCAAGGGAAATATAAAACCTGGATGAGCCGGGGTCTCCCTGACGACCTGCACGGCCGCGCAGCTGATTATCTATACGCCTTGATTCGTGCCTTTCAGTACCGATAATATGAAGGCCTCCTACTTCTATCACCTTTTTCTTTTCAGCTTCCGTCTGCTCCTTGAATTTCTCGTAAAGTTCCCTGAAAGTCTTTCTGGCCTCAAGTACAATATCATCTTTTGTTTCATCAAATCCTGTAGCTGCGTTTATAAGCTCATCCGAATATCCCAGCTTGCGCATTTCCTGCTTTGCAAGGAATTCAGGATTTCCTCCCAGCATTATATCCGTGCCGCGGCCTGCCATATTGGTGGCAATGGTCACTGCACCGAATTTCCCAGCCTGTGCAATAATTTCGGCTTCCTTTTCATGATACTTCGCATTTAAGACGTTGTGGGGGATTCCGCGCCTTTTCAGCATACTGCTAAGCAGTTCGGATTTTTCTATTGATATAGTGCCTATCAGGACAGGCTGCCCCCTCTTGTGGCATTCCACAACTTCATTGATGACTGCATTGAACTTTGCCGCTTCGGTCTTGTATACGCAGTCAGGATAGTCAACCCTTATCATTGGTTTGTTCGTGGGTATCACAATAACATCCATATTATAAATTGTCCGGAATTCCTGTTCCTCAGTCTGGGCAGTACCCGTCATGCCCGCAAGCTTTCTATACATCCTGAAAAAGTTCTGGTACGTTATGGTGGCAAGTGTCTTGCTTTCCCTTTCCACCTTTACGCCTTCCTTTGCCTCTATTGCCTGGTGCAGCCCTTCGCTGTACCTTCTTCCGTACATCAGGCGTCCTGTAAATTCATCAACAATGATGACCTGGCCGTCCTTTACCACGTAGTCCCTGTCCCTTTTCATCAGTCCATGGGCTTTTAAGGCCTGATTTATATGGTGAAGTATGGTCATGTTGTCAGGATCGGAAAGGTTTTCAATACCGAAAAACTGCTCTGCTTTCCTGATTCCCTTTGCTGTCAAGACCGCAGTATGAGCCTTCTCGTCCACAATATAGTCTTCTTCAATTTCATCGTTGCTCTCCCTGTCGTCGGTTTCAGCATATACCTTTGCTTTCAGCCTGCGGACAAAGGAATCGGCCTTTTTATACATATCGGTGGATTTGTCTGCTGCTCCTGAAATTATCAGAGGAGTTCTTGCCTCATCTATCAGTATGCTGTCAACCTCGTCTATAATGGCATAGTTCAACTCCCTCTGAACCATGTTTTCCTTGTATATGACCATGTTGTCCCTCAGATAATCGAAGCCAAACTCATTATTTGTACCATAGGTAACATCGCAATTATATGAACGCCTTCTTTCATCACTGCTTAACCCGTGCACAATCAGGCCCACCGAGAGCCCCAGGAATTTATATATTTTCCCCATCCACTCACTGTCACGTTTTGCAAGATAATCGTTAACCGTTACAACATGCACTCCCCTGCCCTCCAATGCGTTCAGATAAACAGGCAGAGTTGCAACAAGGGTCTTACCTTCACCAGTCTTCATTTCAGCAATTCTTCCCTGGTGAAGGACAATTCCTCCGATTAATTGAACCCTGAAATGGCGCATTCCAAGTACCCTGCGTGAAGCCTCCCTTACTACTGCAAAAGCCTCAGGCAACAAATCATCCAGAGTTTCACCTTTTGCCAGCCTTTCCTTGAACTCTGGCGTCTTTGCCCTAAGCTGTTCGTCAGTCAAGGCTTGCATTTCAGGTTCAAGGCTCTCTATCTTATCAACAATGGGCATAATTCTTTTCAGTTCTCTGTCGCTGTGGGTTCCAAAAATCTTTTCCAATAATCTGGACATTATAACTACCTCCGTCTTTAATTAATTTTCCAATCTTCATAACCTTTTGCAGGTTTTGAAAATTTTTCTTCCTTTCCCTGGTTTCACTGAAATACAAAAATACACACCAATAATAATAACATTTCCCGTGTTTACAGTCTGTATTTCAGAAAACAAGGAATCTCAATAAATCCGCATGATACACCTATGCAAAGTAACTGCAGGCAGGCGGCGACAGATCTGATATTTGAAGCATAACATCTTCATTTGGCAGAACAATGGAAAGAGAATAAGATATGCAGAAAGCAATACCTGTTTCAAGTGCATTATTTAGCAATTTATAAATTGAACCAATATTACCATTTACATCCAGGCCATGAAAAAAGCTTTCACCGTCATCTT
>JAMOAC010000052.1 GCA_023621975.1 Bacillota bacterium
TATCTGCATTCATTGACGCCAGAACAGTATCCAGGACCTTGTCATAATTTTCAATTGTCAGGGACGGAACTTCCAAGCCAGCTTCAGCAAGCTGTGAATTAGCCATGGAAAGCAGGGATACAAACACCTGCTTTGCTCTCTTATTCAAAGCGTCATTATTTGCCGACAAAGTATCAAGTCCGTCAGATAGCTGTACTATTCCGTCAGCCAGCTCATTTGCGCCGGACAACAACGACACAAGACCATTATAGATTTCATCTGAACCTCCCATTAACTGTGTCATCGCATCCGTGAGTTTTCCGGCTGAATCGGTCAAATCATCAAGAGAGCCGAAATTGCCGATGTTCAGGTTGGAAAAGACGCTGTTCGTAACGATAGTATAAGTTGATTCCATCTCAAAATTCATAGCATCCGCTGTTACTTCTACATAAGAAGGAATCCTGAATGTGTCTTCATCCAGCTTCAAATTCTCCTGCAATCCTGGAAAGGCAAGTCCGACGATAATAGTGCGATCGCCGTCATCAATCATTTTTCCGTTGACCACTTCGACATTGCTGAATTTTTCATTGTCAAGCAGCAAACCGGTTATTGCGGCGAAAGGAACATACATGTATTCCGCTTTGCCGTTGACCATCACATTTTTTCGCTGCATATTTACATAATCAAAGCGGATTTTGACCTTACCGCTTTTTCCTGCAAGGTCTTCGGCTGCAATTTCATTCCCGTCCAGCTGGTAGCTTACCGTTACATCTACAGGAAGTTCCGAAGCATCATCAAGATAGCACGGTTCATCGTTTTGAGAATCTGATACAATTACCTGTTTATTCCCGTTGTGATCCTGAATAACATAAACTGTTTCACTATGCTCTGACAAAGTTTCGGCTTCGTCATTTCCTGAGTCTGTGAAGTTTTCCGGTTCAGCTTCTTTTCCTGATTTTTCGGTCGGAACAGAAGCGGCAACACCTGATGTACTGAGCAACAACAGTACACAAAGGCATAGTACAATTGTTTTTTTCAATCTGTTTTTCATGTTGTCGTTCCCTCCAATTGCTTCTTTAAAATCATTTTCATGCCCACAGTTGTTTTGCATATCAGTTTATCACAAAGCAAAAGCAAAGCCGGCAGAATACATATAACAGTAAGCATGCTTGTAACTGCTCCGCGCGCCAGCAACTTGCACATCGAACGAATAATCTCGATGTCCGAATAAACAACAACACCCATTGTCGCTGCAAACATCCCCATTCCGGATACAACGATAGACGGAATAGAGGTTGAAAGAGCTGTCTTTACCGCAGTAATTTTTTCATTTCCTTTTATTCTCTCTGACTTGTATCTGGTCGTCATAAGAATAGCATAGTCAACCGTTGCACCAAGCTGTATTGTACTTATACATATAGGTGCAATGAACGGCAGACTTTCTCCCATATAATGGGGCAATCCCAGGTTGATAAATATGGCAAACTCAATCACAGCGATAAGAATGAACGGCAGTGACATGCTCTGTTCCACCAGGGCGATAATGATAAAAATCAGAATAATGGATACCATTGTAACCATTGCAAAATCGCGATCTGTTACTTCGATCATGTCTTTCATGCAGGGAGCTTCACCAATCAGCATTCCGCCTTCATCGAACTTTTTCAGGATGCTTTTGAGCCTTTCGATTTGCTCGTTAACTTCATCACTTGCAATTTTATACTCGGAAGTTATCAGCATCAGTTCCCATTTATCACTTTTCAGTGCAGCTACCACTGAGTCGGGTAAAATTTCTTCAGGTATACGCGGGCCGACCACTGATTCAAGGCTTAAAACTTTTTTTACACCTTCAACCTGTTCCATCTCCCTGACCATGGTCCGGATATCCTTTACAGGTGTATCTCTGTCCACAAGAAGCATATGGGTAGATGCTATGTCAAAGTCCTCCCTGAGTTTTCTGGTAGCAACAACAAAATCAATGTCATCGGGTAGACATTGCCCCATATCATAATAGACTTCATCGTTTGTCTTGCTATAACAGTAATATGCCGGCGGAATCAGTAAAACAAAAATCACAAGAAATAAAGGTAAAACTTTAACAATAACATTTGCAAGCTTATTTGCATTCGGAATCAGGGACCTGTGCCTTGTTTTCTGAAGCGGTTTGTCAAGTACCAGGATCATGGAAGGAAGCACTGTTATGCTGCCAATCACACCCAGCAGTGTTCCCTTTGCCATAACGATTCCAAGGTCACGTCCAATGGTAAATGACATGAAACAGAGGGCAATAAAGCCGGCAATCGTCGTGGCTGAACTTCCGATAACGCTTATAAGTGTTTCTTTGATTGCAACAGCCATTGCTTTGTGGTTATCTGAGAACTTTTCACGCTGTTCGTTGTAGCAGTTCCACAGGAAGATGGAGTAGTCCATCGTAACAGCAAGCTGGAGAACCACTGAAAGGGCTTTCGTTATATAGGAAATCTCGCCAAGGAAATAATTCGTGCCTAAATTAATTAAAATCATCATTCCAATACACGCAAGAAATACAAATGGAATAAGCCAGCTGTCCAGGAAAATCAGCATTGCAGCACAGGCGAATGCAACCGCTATTGCAACATATATTGGCTCCTGCTTTTCGCAAAGGTCTTTCAGGTCAGTCACCAAAGCAGACATTCCGGAAATAAAGCACTGCCTGCCGCATATACGGCGCATCTCATGAATGGTGTCAATCGCTTCGGCCGATGATGTGGACGTATCCAAAAACACAGCCATCAACGTTGAATGGTCTGTATTGAAGGCCTCGTATATTTTGTCCGGCAGCAGTTCCATAGGCACTGAAACGTCTACAAGCGAATCATACCAAATCACCGAATTGACGTGTTCAAGCCCCTCAAGCTTGGCTTTCAGCAAAGAAATGTCGCTGTTTGACATGTTCTCAACGATGATCAGCGAAAATGCGCCTTTTCCGAAATCATTCATCAGCTCATTCTGACCGATAACTGTTTCCAGGTCTTCAGGCAGGTAATTGAGCATATCATAATTGACTCTGGTCTTCAGATAACCGAAGATAGAAAGTACAACCAGCAAAAAGGTAAAAATCAGAATTGGTATACGGAACCTTACAACTCCATTTGAAAACTTCATTTGCCCACATCCTCCGTTTCCGTATAATCATCGTCAATCGCATCCGGATACTGATGATTGATGATTTTTACAGTGCATAAAGCCAAACACAAATTCAGAATTGCCCCAATAATCAACGATATCCCAAGTATCACTGCCAGTATATGTATACTTTCTGATGGCCGAAAAATCAGGATTAGACCGATTATACATGTCAAAATTGAAAAAAACAGAATTATCCACCACTGTTGAATACCGAAACTCTTAGCATCCAGGGATATTTGAACCTTAAACATTCCTTCTATAAGTAAAACAATTCCCATGGAAATGCAAACCAGCTGCATGACATCTGACGGCCTTATCAAAACAACAAGACCCAGCACAATTAAAAGGATCCCGAATTGAAAGTCGTACTGGAATGCAAGCCTGTAAAGGTCCTTGGAAAAATACCCAATTAGCTTTATGCAACCAAACAACAGCATGGCGATACCGATTACCATACACATGAACTGTACTGGAATTGCAGGGAAAATGATCATTATCGCCCCTATAGCACAAAATACGGCAGACATTGCAATGTATCCGATTTTGGCAATTCTCGTAGGCACAACAGAATGGAATTTCATAATGAGCCACCCGCCAAAAGTGCAGTTTTAAATAGTACAATTTAAAGTACAATTTAAAAACTACAATTTTTAATATAAGGCAGATGTTTATTCAGAACAATAAACATTAATAAAGCTGTGTCTGAAATCAAGACACAGCTAAAAAATTTGCTGAAAAATCCGACAGCCGGTATGGTCCTGTTCGAAAATCCGACATTAAGAATTTCAGTGTCGGGACTATTCTGTTTTCAGCCTTGTATGAATTGTTTCTTCCAGAATTCCTTTCTGCAGTTCACCGAGACGCTTCAGCATTTTACGGTAATCGTCTCTCGTACCGTTTCTCAACCAGTCTATAACCAAACCAAAACACTGGGCACTGTAAAATCGTGTAATTACTTTTTGATCCTCAGCTGATATATTCTTGCCGTCAAATAGCATTTTCCAATACGTAATAACAACATAGTCGCATACTTTCCAGAGATACTGCTCAAAAATATCTCGGTTTACCGAATTGTAAATATGTAGTATTGCACGGCGATTTTTTTCAGCAAAATCCAATGCTGCGGAAAAAGCCATCTCAATGGAATCAATTGTAGGATAAGCATAAATGATACGGTTTGCTTCGTCCATGGCAATTTCTTCAATTAATGAAGGAATATCTTTATAGTGATAGTAAAAAGAACTTCTGTTGATTCCGCATTTTTCCACAATGTCTTTTACTGTTATTCGATTTAGCGGGCGTTCAGTCAAAAGTTCAATAAACGCCTCTTTGATTGCTTTTTTTGTAAAATTAGCCAAAATATCACCTGCTTTATGAAAAGTGATTTTAATGAACTTAACTAATTAATAAATGATTTTCCATTCACAATCAAGACATTTCTAATAATACAAATATATGCATTATGCATTTGGATTTTGAGTTTATTTCAGCCGAAAAGAACCATTTGGAACCAGGTAGAACGGTTATGAAATCAGAGACCGTGAAAACAGCATATAATTTGACACAAAAAATTCTTTTTGAAGGGACATCAGGAGGGATGTGTGTTAAAAGGGCGAGCGTATTACAAGGAGCTTTTTAAGGAATATCCCGATTTAGTGAAACTTGAACAATTCCGTCAAATCCTGGGAGGCATCTGCTATACCATAAAAATATCATAGTCCGAAAGCTAAAACACCCATCACTTTTTAAGCTCGCCCGATATGGTCAGTATGACATTGAAAAGTCCGCTATGGACTTAGTAGTGGGAAACATTAGCCAAACAGCAAAGGTATATTCTGCCTGCGCTTGAATAATCCTGAAAATTCAAATACTTATATATTTCCGTTTACCAGATCGGCAATGGTTATCCCATAGTAGAAGTCGTGCACTATGGAATCAAATTTCTTCCACATGGGCAGCGTTTTGCAGAAATCTTTTCTTGGACATATGTCAGCACCTTCATCAAGACAGGCAACGGTTGCCAATGTTCCTTCTGTGATCTTCAAAATTTCGCCAACCGTATATTCTTCGGGCTTTCTAAGAAGACAATAACCACCACCTTTTCCGCTGATACCCTTTACCAGTTTACCATTAACTAAAAGTTTCACAATACTTTCCAGGTATTTCTTTGAAATTCCCTGTCGACGTGCTATATCGTCCAACGGAACCGGAAATCCCTCCGGCTGCTCTGCCAAATCTATCATAAAACGAACCGCATATCTTCCCTTTGTTGAAATCATAATAAAGCACCTCCTGTTTACCTATTATACCGCAGGGTAATAGGTTTATACAATAAAATAAAAAAATACTTATTAAACCTATTGACATAGTAGGTAAATAGGTGTATTATAATAGCAATATAACATTGAGTTTGAGGAACCAAAAAGAAAGGAGAGAAATGCAATGTATAGAAGAAATGCTTCTTATGAATACATAATGTGTTGTAGTCGAATGTTGTTCTCCCGGGCATATCCTTGTGGCCAGGTGCATTCGCCTACTTTGTGTTGTACTGATGCAGGCATTTCATAGTGATAATGAAATGCGAAAAAGGCCATATGCCCGGGAGCTCTAATCTGAAGCCCCGGGTTTTTTATACCCAGATTCAACATAAGGTGCGGCAGCACCACATTATCAATCTAGAAGTGAGGTGTAAAAAATTATGAAAAATATATGGAAGAAAACAGGAGCAGTTATCCTCGGTTTGACATTTTTGGTATCAGTTCTTACAGGCTGCGGTGCCAGTCAGACTACCGCACAGTCAAAAACCAAGAAAAATGTTGTTTATAGAACGTTGGATGAAATTAAGGAAAGCGGTACGATCAATATTGGTGTATTTTCTGATAAGTATCCCTTCGGTTATGTTGACGAAAATGGAGAATATCAGGGCTACGATGTTTACTTTGGAAACCGTAT
>JAMOAC010000365.1 GCA_023621975.1 Bacillota bacterium
TTGACGAGAAAAATATACTCATATAAATTTTTACTTCCCGCAGGAATTATATATTTCACATTTTTTCTACTGCCTACAGTAATATCGCTCTTTTTCAGCCTTACTCGCTGGACACTTACGGACTGGGAATTTATTGGGCTGGAAAACTATAAAATGTTTTTTACTGAAAGTTCTTTGAATATTGGATTTAGAAACACATTGATTTATGCAGTTTTAACCAGCGGTTTGAAAGTGGTACTTGGTTTATTACTTGGTGTGTTCCTTTGCATGGATTTAAAGACAAAAGGCTTTTTACGTTCGATGGTATTTTTTCCGAATCTTTTAAGCACCATTGCTGTGGGTGTGGTTTTTAGCAGCATGATGCATCCATCTCGTGGAATTATCAATATGGGTCTTAAATTGTTAGGTATAAAGGGGCCAGATTGGCTTGGCAATACAAAAATTGCGCTTATTTCAGTTGCTCTTACAGATGTATGGAAAGGCGTCGGTGTAGCTACGGTTATTTATATTGCCGGTATTATGTCAATTCCAAAACAGTACTATGAAGCACTTAGCATTGACGGAGGGAATTCCTGGGATAGATTCTGGTACGTCACACTGCCACTTTGCCGTCCGGCCATGAATTCTGTCATCATACTTTCATTTATCAGTGGTCTTAGAACTTTTGACTTAGTTTGGGCAATGACTAAAGGTGGACCCGGATACGCCACTGACTTGATTGCTTCGATTATTTACAAGCAATATCAGGCAGGATTTTATGGGCTTTCGACAGCCGGCAATGTATTACTTTTTATAGGCGTTTCAATTTTAGCATTTCCACTGTATAAGTATCTCAGCAGGAGTGAGGTAGACCTATGAGAAAAAGACTTGTAAAATGTTTAGTAGAAATTGCTGCAGTTATTTTATCATTGATAATTTTCGGTATTCCCTTATACTTTGTTGTTTTAAATTCTTTTAAAAATAGGACAGAAGCCGCTGAAATGAATCTTACATGGCCAAGTGAATTTAAAATTATTGAAAACTACAGGGAAGTACTTACAACAAATCATGGTGTAGTGATACGCGCATTTTTCAACAGTACAATCATAACGATTTTCTCGCTTTTAGTCCTGGTTATCATTAGCTCTACTGCTGGTTTCATATTGCAGCGTAGAACGGGTAAAGGGTCCAATTTGATAAATTTTCTGGTACTTTCCGGATTAATGATACCTCCTGCAGTTGTACCTACTATTTGGGTACTTAATAATCTTGGCTTATTTAAGACCATTCAGGGTCTGGTATTCATAGAAGCAGCTTTGCAATTTCCATTTGCAACTATTTTATACAAGGGGTTTATGGCAACGATACCCAGGGAAATTGATGAAGCCGCCATTATCGATGGCTGCGGGACATTAAGATTATATTTTCAGATTATGTTTCCTCTTTTGAAATCAGTTACATCTACAGTAGTAGTTCTTTCTGCGGTAACATATTTTAATGATTTTGTTAATCCACTATATTTTCTTCCAGGTGCGAAAAACATAACTGTACAGTTATCTTTATATCACTTTACAAGCATGTACAATACTTCCTGGAATTTGCTATTTACTGATGTTGTACTGATTTCAATTCCCCCATTGATTCTGTTTATCTTTTTCAACAAAAAAATTATATCGGGAATGACATCCGGCGCAGTTAAGGCATAAAGCAGTGTAAAGCCGTTAATTTGGGTTAATGGCAACTGCAATTTTATTTACAATTTATTTATTTCATTTACAATTTAGTAATAGAGCATTCAATTGATTAATAATAGAGTATCCAATTGAACGGAGGAGTCTGTATGGAAATTACCCGTATGAAATGCAACCGGATTATCAACCCGCTGGGTTTTGAATTGGGAAAACCTTGCCTTAGCTGGGTAACAGAAGGTAATGATGCCAGGGTTCAAGTTGCTTGCCAGGTACAGGTGGCATTGGATGAGGATTTTAAAAATATATTGCATGAAAGCGGCAAATGTGCAGATATTGACAGTATCGCTTACAGGCCGCCTATAGAATTAAAACCTCGAACAAGATACTACTGGAGGGTAAAAGTATGGACGGACACAGGGGAAGTAATCAGCCCTGTTGCATGGTTTGAAACTTCGAAAATGGAAGAACCCTGGAATGCCAAATGGATTACGCCTGACTGGGAAGATAAATCAATACATCCTTTAATAAGAAAATCATTTACAATAGATAAGGAAATATCTTCAGCACGGCTGTACGCATGCGGTTTAGGGCTTTATGAAATGGAAATCAACGGCAGAAGAGTGGGAGATGAATATCTTACGCCCTACTGCAATAGTTATGACAACTGGATTCAATATCAGACTTTTGATGTTACAGACCTTTTGCAACCCGGTAATAATGCTATCGGAGTTATGCTGGGCAATGGATGGTATAAAGGTCGTTTTGGCATCCTGAACAATAGCGGGGAACACTATGGTGACAGGTTTGCGTTTTTATGTGAACTTAATATACAGTATGCTGACGGCGATACCGTAACGATTTGCACTGATGAAAGCTGGAAAGCGACAAAAGGATACATAATTGACAGTAGTATATATGACGGGGAATTCCAGGACGCTACAGTGAAAATCGAGAACTGGTCCTGCCCTGAATGCGATGACAGTAAATGGAATGGCGTGCGCGTTATAGATTTGGGATTTGACCGCCTTCAGGCACGTCGAAGCATTCCTGTACGAATTGTGGAAGAACGCAGGCCTGCCAGACTGATTATTACCCCTAAAGGCGAGACTGTACTGGATATGGGGCAAAATATGGTAGGCTGGGTAAGATTCAAGGTTAATGCTCCGAAAGGGCATGAAATATTGCTGCAGTATGGCGAGGAAATGCAGGACGGATGTTTTTACCGCGAAAATTTGCGTACAGCTAAAGCAGAATTCAGGTACATTTCAGATGGGAAGCCGGCAGTAGTGCAACCGCATTTTACTTTTTACGGTTTCAGGTACGTGAAAGTGGAAGGATGGCCAGGGGAACTAAATCCTGATGATTTTACCGGATGTGTGGTCCATTCTGACATGGAAAGAACCGGATGGATCGAGACATCCAACCCTATGGTAAATCGCCTGTTTTTGAACGCTTTGTGGAGCCAGAAAGGTAATTTTTTGGATGTGCCTACCGATTGCCCGCAGCGTGACGAACGAATGGGATGGACAGGCGATGCCCAGGTATTTTCAGGAACAGCATGCTTCAATATGGATGTTTATGCATTTTTCAATAAATACCTTTATGACCTTGCAAGGGAGCAGGAAAAGCTGGACGGTATGGTACCGCACGTTATTCCGAGTTTTGGAATGTGCAAGGGAAAAGCAAATGGATTTTTCACCGGAGGGTCTGCTGCATGGTCTGATGCAGCAACGGTGATACCCTGGAATTTGTATCTGCATTATGGTGATACATCAATACTGGAGCAGCAATTTGAGAGTATGAAAAGCTATGTGGACTATATCCGGTCACAGGATGACGGAAGCCGCTTGTGGAAGACAGGGTTTCATTTCGGCGATTGGCTGGCTCTGGACGGGCCCGGCCAGTTTAGAGCGATAGGAGGTACGCCGAATGATTTTATTGCTTCAGCGTATTATGCATATTCTTCGGAAATAGTGGCAAAGGCAGCATTGGTACTGGGTAAAGAGGATGTCTATAAAGAGTACCTGCAACTTTCAAAAGAGGTTAAAGAAGCAATTGTTAATGAATTCCTGACACCAAACGGCAGGCTGGCTGTGGATACCCAAACGGCTTATACACTAATGCTGTTCATGAACCTTGTGCCGGAAAAATTCAGGGATCGTATTATCCGCTCCTTCAGAAAAAAACTTGCAAAAAACAATTATCACTTACAAACAGGTTTTGTTGGCACGCCGTATCTCTGCAGGGCCCTGTCGGAAAACGGGTGCAATGACATTGCGTACAGGCTGCTTCTGAACGATGACTTTCCCAGCTGGCTGTATGCTGTAAAGCTTGGTGCCACAACTATATGGGAAAGATGGAATTCCCTTATGCCTGACGGCAAGTTTGGGGAACTGGGAATGAATTCACTGAACCATTATGCGTATGGTTCAATAGTTGAATGGATGTACAGGAATATGTGCGGCATAAACCCTGTTGAGGAATGTCCCGGTTTCCGAAAGGTGCGTTTGGCTCCTCAACCTTATGGCCTTCTTAGATGGGCAAAGGCAATAGTTAACACTGCAGCAGGGCGTTATGAGAGCAGCTGGAGGATTGAAGAAGACGGCCTGTATTTCGAGTTCCGGATACCTTTTAACGCCACAGCTGAACTAATATTACCCCATACCCCTGTTCATGGTGTAATGGTAAACGGAAAAGAGTTGCATGATACCGGCTTAAAGTGGCACAGGACGGACAGTAATACGGTAATAACTTTAAATGCCGGACATTACAGGATACATTATGTTCCGACAAAGGAATATATCGTGCGCTTCAATGCGCAAAGCAGTTTGCTCCAGATGCTGGCTCACCCTAAATCCAGAGCGGTATTGGAGAAATATGTGCCACAGTTGACTGAACGCGTATTGTATGGAGACCTGTTGACAGATGATGAATCCGCTACCATACGTGATATAGCCAATAATCCATATACACCAATATCAGAGGATATTATAGAAAAGATAGACAGGGAATTAAAAGAAATCGTTGGCTGAAATTTTTCGTTTCACACCCGAACAATTCGCCGACAGCACTCATAAAATAGTACCGGAGATTTTTTTAGGGTGGTGCTGCTGTGGATAACGGGGTAAGCGTAAGGCAAAGGTTGGAGGAGTTAAAGTCCTATGTATATGATGAGTTAAACCTGTTAATAGCGCAAATTCGTAAAACCAACTGCGGTGAAAATTGGGATGATGTTCAAAAGCCGTCAGGTTCCGGCGTTGATACCGGGAAGGCGGTTGCAAACGGTATTGATACCTGTCTGCAAAATAAATATAAAAGGGAAAGGCACATGAGGGCATATTCCAGGACACATAAAAACAGTGGAAGGAAATATAAAAGAAAGGTAAAAATATGAATATTATCTTGTTATATGCCGCAGATTAGTGGGTATTATAGTATTATAAAATTATTGATACAAATACATATTGATAGGAGTGATATGCTTGGATAAATATGTTTGCACCGCCTGCGGCTATGTTTATGATCCTGCAGTAGGAGACCCTGACGGGGGTATTGCTCCGGGTACTCCATTTGAAGATATTCCGGATGACTGGGTATGCCCGTTATGCGGTGTCGGAAAGGATATGTTTGAAAAGCAATAAGCCGTAAAGCAATAATTTTTAAAGCCATAAGCTGTAAGTAACAAGCCGTAAAGCAATAATAAGCCATATATCAATAAGCAGTAACTAAATAATGCAAATCAAAGAATATAGATAACACAACATAAGCAGCACAGTATGAATAACACTGTAAAAATCCGTTGCATATCAGATGCAGCGGATTTTTTATTGAAAGTTTTCTGACAGCAATTATTTTGCAAAAAGTTTCTCAGTCACGACTATTATGCAATTTTCATATGTATCATAAAATTTTATATTATGTTGCGTTAACCATTTCTTGTTGTTATAATATTTATGTTAATAATCAGGCTGATTTTTGTTTCAAATTTTTTGGCTTTTGGTTGGAGCAATAGCGTTCCCGCAGAGCACGTCGGCTATTCCGGGTGCGCTTTTTTATTATGAAGATTAGTTTTGTAAAGATTGGTATTTTGCATTTTGCGAAAGGAGAGCTGTACATGCAGAAATATTCAAAAGAAGATGTACTTAGAATCGTTAAGGAAGAAGATATTAAGTTTATAAGGCTTCAGTTTTCTGACATTTTCGGTACCCTTAAAAATGTATCAATTACTGCCGATCAGCTTACAAAGGCCCTTGACAATAAATGCATGTTTGATGGCTCATCGATAGAGGGATTTGTGAGGATAGAGGAATCAGATATGTATTTATGGCCTGACCCCAACACTTTTGTAATCTACCCCTGGGAAGCCCAGTCGGGGAAAGTGGCAAGGCTGATATGTGATATATATAA
>JAMOAC010000180.1 GCA_023621975.1 Bacillota bacterium
ATATATTCATGGATCATAATTTTTGGGAATTTGTCTGCAATATTTGCCCCGATATCTTCAGTGCTGGTGGCAAAACTGACGCTGGTACCGGCTATACGAATACTTTACATCAATGCATTTATTGTTATGACTGCAAAGCTGTTAATTCTATATAAATTCTCAACGGAAACAGGCGTCGGCAAAATCAAACGTGAATCAAGCCGCAATATGTCATGGAGTGAAATGCTGTCCGGATACAAAAATGCATTTAACAAGATAAAAAACTCCCGCGGTATGATATTTGCCATAATTGTCAGTATCCTGGTAGAGATTATAACTATGCTTGGAATGACCTTCTGGCAGATTATTGCATCCCGCCGCATTGGTGTACCGGATACATTATTGCCAATTTTCCCGATGGCACGCAGTATACTTTCCATTGTTCTTTTCTTCACTGTTATATCCCGTATCAGGCAAACGAAGCTTAAATGGCCGCTATATTGTGGATTTTTCAGCTCTATAGTCGGCTATATATTCCTGATCTCAATTACAAACACCGGTGTATTGGGATACGTGATATTATCGATTTCCATAATTTTTGAAGCGTTGGCTTTATCTGTTTTAAATACTCTTAGAGAATCGCTGGTTGCAATTTATGCCGACCCTGATGAGCGTTCAGCAGTCATGGCCTTACTTCAGACGACGGTAGTGCTGGTGAGCGTACCCTTTGGGTATATAGGCGGACTGTTAAGTGATATCTCCAGGGTGTTGCCCTTTGTTCTGAGTATTGCATTATCACTGTTGGGCATCCTGTCAACAGCCATATTTTATCGCCAATTTCCTGCACGTAAGCTTGAGAAAGGGCGTGCGGCAGGGGAAGGTTCCATGTCAGGGACACGGTGACACGCGGTCAGGGACGCGATGAGACGTGGTGCGACATGAGGTAAGTGCAAACTGTTTTCTGTCTTCCTGTCACGTAGCGAACCATGTCACACACGTCGTCCCCTTTTACTTAAACCTCATGTCACTGTTCTTGGCTTCTAAACTTTTAACAATGATTGACAACCAAATTAAAAGGTGATATTATGAAGTGGGAACGTTACCGGGAACGTTACAATACACCATCGACCGGTCTTTAATCAGCAAACGATATGGACAAAAGCTACTGTGAGACTTAACAAATACATGAGCGAGGTTTAACAAGTACATCAGCAAAAAGAATTAACAGCATGTAACAGCAAAAGAAAAGAAGCAACTTGTTTTCAATTCCGGATGTCAAAAGGCATTCATGAGTTTAAGCATTTAAATTCAACTGAATAGGGGTGAATGTATTGTGATGTCTGAAAGACAGGATTTACTTATCAAAAAAATTGCAGCCACAGCCAGGCGCATGCGTAAAAATGCGTTGGATATGGCGATGGTTGCAGGATCCAATGGCGCCCACCTGGGACCCGGATATTCCATGGCGGAAATCATGGCAACTTTGTACCTAGCTGTTCTAAGGCATGATCCCAAAAATCCCACCTGGCCTGACAGGGACATATTCGTATTAAGCAAGGGACACGGCGTACTGGGGTATTATACCATACTTGCAGAATGCGGTTACTTCCCCATTGATTTGCTGAAAACTTTTGAGACAAAGGACAGCCCTTTGGCCGGCCACCCAAGCATAGAACGGGATCTTGGCATAGAGTTTTCCACCGGTTCACTGGGACATGGCCTGTCTCTGGGAGTTGGAGTTGCCCTGGCTGCAAAAATGGATAAGAAGGATACCGATGTATATGTTTATATGGGAGACGGAGAATGCAACGAGGGAATGGTATGGGAAGCAGCAATGGCTGCAAATCAGTTCAAGCTTGACAACCTGGTCGCAATTGTAGACCATAATAAGCTTCAGAGTGATGGACTGAGCCGTGAAATCATTGATATGGGATATATGGCTGAAAAGTGGAAGAGCTTCGGCTGGTTTGTCAGGGAGGTGGATGGGCATAACATAGCCCAGCTGCTTGATGTATTCCATAAAAGGAACAGACCCGGCGGTAAGCCTTACGTAGTCATAGCTCATACCGTCAAGGGCAGGGGCGTATCATTCTTTGAAAACAACAATTTATGGCACCATAACCGGTTAAGCAAGGAGCAGTATATAAGTGCGCTTAAAGAGCTGGGTTACAATGCAGATGGGGAGGATGAGCTGCAATGCTAGAAATTAATGAAAAGACCATAAATACCTTGTCGGAAATTGGTTCAAGAGGGGCATTCGGCAAAGCGATGCTCTACCTTGGAGAGACCATGGACGATTTGGTGGTTGTTACTGCAGACCTGTCGGATGCAACCAGGGTTACTGAGTTTAGAAAAAGATACCCGCATAAATTCTATAATGTAGGAATTGCTGAGCAAAACATGGTCGGCATTGCATCGGGACTTGCTCTGGCGGGTAAAACGGTTTTTGCCACGACTTTTGCCGCATTTGCATCGATGAGGTGTTGCGAGCAGCTTAGGACAGACATGTGCTACCAGAAGGCTAATGTAAAGCTTGTTGGTGCGGACGGCGGAGTTGTAATGGGCACACTTGGCAATACTCACTATGCTATAGAGGATATTTCAATTGTAAGGGGAATGCCTAACATCGTTATTTTATCACCTGCAGACGGACTGGAGATTGTGAAAGCTACAATCGCCGCTGCCTACTACAAGGGCCCTGTATACCTCAGGCTCACAGGCGGCAGGAACAATCCTATTGTCTACAGGGAAGATTACAAATTTGAAATTGGCAAAGCCATAACCTTGAAGGAAGGAAAAGACGTAACCATATTTGCGACCGGGTCGTTAGTGGCAGTCGCACTTCAGGCAGCTGACTTGCTAAATTCAAAAGGGATTTCTGCCAGGGTTGTAGATATACATACCATCAAACCACTGGATGATGAAGTGATAAAGAAAGCAATCAGGGAAACAGGTCTTATTGTAACCGTGGAAGAACACAATATCCTTGGAGGGCTCGGGGCTGCCGTGGCGGAAATCGTAGCCGGGGAAGGCAATGCACCCAGGCTTGTCAGGATTGGATTGCCTGACAGTTTCGGCCCCATTGGGACATATGCAGAGCAACTTGAAAGATACGGGCTGACAGGAGAAAATATTGCAAATACTGTGATAAACAAGCTAAAGCAGTAGCCTGAATAGGAAAAGCCTTGAGGTATTAATATTAGAACACATTAGAAAGAACCAGGATAGCATAGTATAGAGTAGAGCATGGCATAGCGCAATTGTATAGGGAGGGACATGGCTCGAGGGTGGGCGGAGGGTGCATTATTCAATGGTACGTGTTGTTTCCCTGATAATCAGTTCAGGGTCGAATTTTTTCTCGGTTAAGTTGTCTTTTCCGGTATAAATGATCCTTAACAGGGCTTTTACTGCTTCAACCCCCATAACCTTAGGAGGATTTAATATAGTGCTCAATTTTGGCCTTATGATGCGGGACGAAGGAATATCATCATATCCTATGACGCTTACATCCTTCGGAATGCTGTAGCCGCATTCAATCAGTTTTTCAACGCATCCGATAGCTATAATGTCATTGGAAGCAAATACCGCGTCAAACTTTTCATTCCTTTCAATCAGCTTGGATATGGCATCAATTCCCCCGTCGAAGGTTCTGTCCTCCCTTAATACAAGCCTTTCATTATATTCAATGCCATATGCCTCCAGAGCCGCTTTATAACCTTCAAAGCGGTCGCTGATTGCTGTATTGGATTCCATTTGGCCGGATATGAAGGCTATGTTTCTCATACCTGTTTTAATCAGGTATTCTACTGCCATAAAGGCACCTTTGAAATTATCCACAGTGACGTTGGTTGTGTTGAAGTTTTCTATTTTTCTGCCTATTACAACAACAGGCGTATTTGATTTTTTCAAAATATCCAGTCTTTCGTGATATATTCCCATGGCATTGAAAATAATCCCGTCTACCTGCTTTTCCACCAGCAGTTCCAGGTATTCCGCTTCCCGCTCAATGCTTCCTTCACTGTTGCAAAGTATGGTGGTGAAGCCGTACTTTCTTGCGGTATTCTCAACTACTTTGACAAGCGGGGGGAAAACGGGATTTTCAATACTGGGTATAATCAGACCTATGCTTTTTGTTACCCGTGTTTTAAGCGCCCTGGCCAAAGTATTAGGTTTATAGTTCAATTCTTCAATAGCTTTTTTTATTCTCTCTTTTACTTCATCAGAAACCCCTTCCTTATTATTTATATATCTTGAAACAGCTGATTTAGATACATTTGCAAGCCTTGCGACATCCCAAATGGTGGCTGCCCCTTGACCATCATTGCGCTTTTTTTTCACGATTGAACACCTTTCCTTTGTTGATTTCGTTGTATTGTTGATTCATTTTTATATTGTTGGTTTGTTATACTAATGGTTCATTGTCATATTACTGATTCACTATATTATGCTACCATTTTATATCAAATAAAACAACTAACTACACATAGCTACTTTTCTTTTGTCTTTCATATAATGTAATAGTAATATGATAAAAATCGGCAGGTGAGGGAAGTGGATGAATTTAACTACAGCTCAAGCTATGGCACGGGCTGGAGGAAGCTGCACAGGGAAGAAAGCGACAGCGGAAAAAAATTTGCATTAATCAACCAGGGATTAACGGAGGAGAAGGCTTCGCTTTATGAAGAAAACCATAAAAAGATTATGAATGAGATAAATAAGATACAGGATGAGATAGTTTCAATAAAAGAATTGTTAAGTAATATACGCTCCGATATTGAGATGATGAATGAAACACTACATAAGAATGTGTCAGGAAGAAAATTATTGAAATTTTTTAGGTGACAGATAAGTTCCCAGATGCATAGTATAGAGTAAGAAAGAATCATCGTAAAGGAGTGTTAGTATGTCGGAAGAAGTTAACAATAACAATGATCTTCGTGAAATAGACATATTTGCAAAGCAAGTTTTGGGCAAAAAGGTTTTAAGAGATATTTATACCTTATGGCAGGAAGAGTACTCAGCAGGAACACCTACAGGAATTAAGGAAGCTTTAAGGCTTTACATCATCAACGACGGAAGTGTTCCGGCAGCTCAACCGGTACTCGGGTCTCCGGTAGTATGCCTCAAGCTCTGCAAAAGGGTAATTGAACCGGAATATCCAAGGAACACCTTAATATGCTCAAGTAAGTCAAGAATTATCCACAGGTATGAGCTCGTACTTCTTGTAGAATATGAAAATGGCAACTTCGATGTAATTACACTGCCGAGAAATCTTTCAAGAAGGGTGCAGTACGATGCCAACATCACCAAGGCATTTGTTGAATCAACGGTAATTGACTCAGCAGGCGTTCCGGTACTACAGCGCCAGAACCAGAATGCACCTTATGAATCACTAATTATAGTTTCAGAAGGCGTAAATAATTATACTTCCTTTGAATATACTGTTACCGTTCCGTTTGCGGATTTTGAACCGAAGCTGAAATACAGCTATATTGAAGACCCGAGCCTTCAGTCCTATATCCTGCTGAAATGTTTCCGCTATGATGTAGATATCCTGGATACCTTCCAGGTAAGTACCGGACCTACTGAATCAGTCTGGACTACCATTGTCGACCTTTATGTAACTGAAGACATTATTGATAAGCTTGGAATTGATCAGGATATTATCGTACAAGGTAAAATTGACAGACATTGCTGCAAATAGCAATATACGGTTCGTTATTTGAGAGTACATCTTAACCAAATGTCACTGAAACCGGAGAAAATCCTTCTGACGAAGGATTTTCTCATTAGTAAGAAGATTGATGCATTATACTGTATCAAAAGATCCTTCTTCGCCAGCACCGTAAGTCCGTTGCTGTTCAAGGTGTTTAGTGCGGAGTTAAGGATCTTTTTTACTAATGAACTTCAGTAACCCGTTTATTATATAATCCCGCTCACTAAGCTCCTTTTTGAGCTGCAGTATTGTATTGCTTAATTCATCACATTCACAGCAATTATTAATGTTTGAGCAAACAACATCTTTTTTTGAATTCCACGGTTCAGTGCAGGGGATTATGCCAGGCCGGAAGGTTTGATTGCCGGATTTTTCATAG
>JAMOAC010000279.1 GCA_023621975.1 Bacillota bacterium
AAAATATGATAATTTTTCGAGAAATTTTGTTGAAATAATGATATAATTTTTCTTATATATTTTTCAAATATATACAAGAGGAGAAATTTAATATACGTGAGGAGAAGTTAATTTATGACAGTAAAAGCAAGCAAGTTAATTATCCCTGAAGGTTACAGGCCTAAACTGAATGTAAGGGAAACGCAGATTGCAATAAAACTTGTAAAGGATTATTTTGAACGGGAACTCGCAAAAAACCTTAATCTTGTCAGAGTATCGGCACCGCTCTTTGTAAGGCCTGAAACGGGGCTCAATGATAACCTCAATGGGGTGGAAAGGCCTGTTACTTTTGATGTTAAGGCACTTGACGGAAAGAACGTGGAAATCGTCCAGTCACTGGCAAAATGGAAGCGCTTTGCCCTCAAGGAATACAATTTCGGCTGGGGTGAAGGATTATATACAGATATGAATGCAATCCGCAGAGATGAAGATTTAGACAACCTTCATTCGGTATATGTGGATCAATGGGACTGGGAGAAGGTAATGTCCAAAGAGGAACGCAATATTGAGTACCTTAAGGATACGGTCAGGAAAATTTTCAAAGTGTTCAAAAGCACCGAAGAATACATTTGCGGGAAATATGAGCAGCTTGAAAGATTCTTGCCTGATGATATATACTTTATTACGACGCAGGAGTTGGAGGACCTTTATCCAAACCTTTCACCAAAAGAAAGGGAAGACGAAATAGCCCGGGCAAAAAAAGCAGTGTTTATAATGCAGATAGGCGGAAAATTGAAGTCGGGTATGAAACATGACGGAAGGGCTCCGGACTATGATGACTGGTCACTGAACGGCGATATAGTATTCTGGTATCCTGTCCTGGAAAGGGCTTTTGAAGTTTCTTCAATGGGTATACGCGTTGACGAAAAGACATTGCTTGAACAGCTTAAGATAGCCGGTTGTGAAGAACGAAAGGAATTACAGTATCATAAAGCTTTACTTTCCGGAGAACTTCCATATACTATCGGTGGAGGCATAGGGCAGTCCAGGATATGCATGTTCTTCCTCGGGAAAGCCCACATTGGTGAGGTACAGGCTTCGGTCTGGCCGGATGACATGATTGAAGAATGTAAAATGGCTAATATGATTTTGTTGTAGTTAATAATAATAATTTTTCATAATTTTTCCGGAAAAGGAGTTTGTGATAAAATGAAAAGCATATTGGTAAGGCAACTGTACAGGGATACAAAAAGTTATATTGATCAGAATGTGAAGGTTTCTGGTTGGGTAAGAACCGTACGAGATTCAAAATCTTTCGGTTTTATTGAACTTAACGATGGTTCTTTTTTCAGGAATGTTCAAATTGTATTTGAAGACGGAAAAATTGATAACTTTAATGAAGTTCGAAAGCTTAATGTGGGGTCTGCCATCGTAGTCGAGGGTAAGCTTGTTGAGACCCCGCAGGCCAAGCAGCCTTTTGAGATAAAGGCAGATAAAATTATTATCGAAGGCGCATGTTCTCCGGATTATCCCCTTCAGAAAAAAAGGCATTCATTTGAATTTTTAAGGACAATAGCTCACCTCAGGCCGCGTACGAATACCTTCTCGGCGGTATTCAGAATCAGGTCGCTGGCGGCTTATGCCATACACAAGTTTTTCCAGGAAAGAAACTTTGTATATGTGCATACGCCCATCATAACAGGTAGTGACTGTGAAGGCGCCGGTGAAATGTTCAGGGTTACCACCCTCGATATGCAGAATTTGCCCAGGGACAGCCAGGGCAATATAGATTTTTCAAAGGATTTCTTTGGGAAAGAAACTAATTTGACGGTAAGCGGACAGCTGGAAGCGGAAACTTATGCGATGGCCTTCAGAAACGTATACACTTTCGGACCTACTTTCAGGGCGGAAAACTCCAATACTGCAAGGCATGCTGCGGAGTTTTGGATGGTAGAGCCGGAAATTGCATTTGCCGATTTGCAGGATGATATGGAGCTTGCGGAGGAGATGCTCAAGTATCTGATAAACTACGTGCTCGAAAATGCACCTGAAGAGATGGAATTTTTCAATAATTTCATAGACAGGGAACTTTTAGACAGGTTGAATAACATAGTCAGCTCAGACTTTGGACATATTACTTATACTGAAGCTGTAAAGTTATTGGAAAAGGAGAATGATAAATTTGAATATCCCGTAAAATGGGGTTCTGATCTTCAAACAGAGCATGAACGCTTCCTGACCGAGAAAGTTTTCAAAAAGCCTGTATTTGTTACAGACTATCCGAAGGAAATCAAGGCGTTTTACATGAGGCTCAATGATGACGAAAAAACCGTAGCTGCAATGGATTTGCTTGTTCCCGGAGTTGGAGAGATAATAGGCGGAAGCCAGAGGGAAGAAAGGTTCAATTACCTTGAAAAAAGAATAAATGAGCTTGGGCTTTCGATGGAGGATTACTGGTGGTATCTTGACCTCAGGAAATACGGCGGAACAAAGCATGCCGGTTTTGGCCTGGGATTCGAAAGAGCCATCATGTACATTACGGGAATGTCCAATATCAGGGACGTGATACCTTTCCCAAGAACTCCAAAGAATGCATCTTTTTAATTAAAAATGCATCTTTTTAATTAAAAAAGAATGCATCATTTTATCAAACAGGAGGGAGTCTGTATGAATAACTTTGTATTTCAGAATGCCACCAAGATTATCTTCGGAAAGGGTACGGAAAACCTGGTGGGCACAGAAACGGCTAAATATTGTTCTAAAGTGCTTTTGCACTATGGCGGGGGAAGCATAAAAAAGACAGGACTTTATGACAGGGTAACTAAATCGCTGCAAGATGCCGGTGTAGAGTACATTGAACTGCCCGGTGTTCAGCCTAATCCAAGGCTCAGCCTTGTTCGGAAAGGCATTGAACTCTGCCGTAAAAACAATATTGAATTTATTCTGGCTGTCGGCGGAGGAAGCGTCATTGATTCCGCAAAGGCAATAAGCATAGGCATTCCCTATGACGGAGACGTATGGGACTTTTATACCGGAAAGGCAGAAATAGAAAAAGCAGTTCCTATAGGAGTTGTTCTAACTATACCGGCTGCAGGCAGTGAGTCCAGCGACAGTTCAGTTATTACCAACGAAGACGGATGGTATAAAAGGGATGCCGGCAGTGATTTAATACGCCCTAAATTTGCGATTTTGAACCCTGAGCTTACTTTTACGCTTCCACCGTATCAAACTGCATGTGGCACTGCAGACATTATGGCCCACGTAATGGAAAGGTATTTCACCAATGTGAAAAATGTTGATTTGACTGACAGATTATGTGAAGCGGCTCTTAAAACAATGATTAACAATGTTCCGATAGTTCTGAAGGAACCTGAAAATTATGATGCCAGGGCTGAGATCATGTGGGCGGGAACAGTCGCACACAACGACCTGCTTGGTACGGGAAGGATAGGTGATTGGGCTTCCCATGCCATAGAACACGAGATAAGCGGGATATATGACATAGCCCACGGCGCAGGCCTGGCCATAGTATTTCCGGCATGGATGAAATATGTGTACAAGCACGATATAAACAGATTTGCACAATTTGCAGTAAGGGTATGGAATGTGGATATGGACTTTAAATCACCTGAGAGGACGGCTTTGGAAGGAATTGAGAGATTGAAAGACTTTTTCAGGCAAATAGGCCTGCCCGTTACTCTTGAAGAAGCCGGTATAGGTGATGACAGGCTTGAAGAAATGGCAGACAAATGTACAGACTGGGGAAAGGAAACTGTAGGAAACTTCGTGAAGCTTAACAGGGAAGACGTATTAAATATACTGAAACTTGCAGCAAAGTAAGGTTTTCTGCTGAAAACTATAGATGAAAACTATTGAAGCACCTGCTGTATGATAATTCCGATCCCTAAAGCTATTATACAGATTGATACGGCCTTCCTTATATACGGTATGTAAGGTGTTAATCTGGAGTTTTTGTACAATTTAATTTTAATGAGATCAATTTTTGAAGCCAGTGCAAGCCACCATGAAAATGTACCGCTGAATACTCCAACAGCCAGCTCGAGCCCGGATGTGTAGCTGAGGTTTGAGCTGGCGACTCCAACATATGAAAACACTGCAATAAACAAAAAAATTGCCGGTATGTTTGATATTGCTATAAAAAACATTGACAAAAATGAACTTGTAACGTCGGATACTTTATTTTTTGCCTTCATGTTTGCCGCGGCGGGCAGCATCAGTGAAATTCCTATGATACAGGCAATAATCCCTCCAAGTATTCTGAACAGCACCATGTATTCAGTCAGCAGTTTTGATACAATTGCAAGGCTAAAGCCAATAACCAGGGTGTAAACCATGTTTGCCGAAGCTATGCCCAGCCCGCCTAATAATCCGTGAATACGGCCTTTGCGCAACGCATTCCTCATGCATAATATTCCTACCGGGCCAAACGGCGCTCCGACAATTAAGCCTGAAACAAATCCTTTCAGTACCAGGTTAAAATTCATATAAACTCACCTGTATGATATTTTTGTACTGCTATACTCACGTATATATCATTATTAATGAAGTTTGTCCAGTATTGTTTTAAAAATTTGTGATAACAGCGGTAAATAAAGGATTAAGTGAAATTAGCAAAATAAAATAAATCTTACGGAATTGACAAATATTTTATAAAAGATGTAAGATATGAGTAGTATAAGCGACACAAGTGTCAATAAAAAATAAGAGGGGATGAATGAGTGCCTAAAATTGTCGACTACAAGAGGACAAAAGACATGATTGTCAACGAAGCCATGAATTTGTTTTTGAATAAAGGATATCATAACACTACGATTTTGGATATATCCAGGCGTTGCAATATGGGGAGGACGACTCTGTACAAATATTTCAGGAACAAAGAAGGTATATTGTATTATGCCATCTCTCAAAGCATAAAAATGTTAAAGGAAGATTTTAAAAACATTATGGAACTGCAGGATGTTTCATTTATTGAGAAAATAAAAATGGTGATTTCAAAAGTTGTTATTGAATACCCTAAAAATAACAGATTTATTGCTCTGAGCGATTTACGTGAGAACTGGAGCGTTGACGACAGCAAAGTTCTGGTTAAGGCCGGTGAATATGCGCGGGAATTGCGCAATATTTTTAATGACTTGCTTCAGGCCGGTATGAAATCAAAAGAAATCAGGCAGCATGACAGGGAAAAAATGGCTTATACCTTGTATGCAATTATTGAATCGATTGTGCTTCATTTTTCCAACAATAAGAACATAGCATTAAGTGAACAGCTTAATACTGTTAATATTTTGATTGATGGCTTGAGAGCATAAATTTTTTACTTTATATCGACACCAATGTCTAAAAAGACAAAAGCGTTTATAAAGTTTATTAAACTTTTTACAAGGGGGTATTCAGATGGCATCGGCAAAAAAAATGCTGAGTTCTGCACTAATGAAACAGGGTATTGAGTATGTAGAAAAAAACCCTGAAGAAAACATACCAAAGCTGCTTAACTGGGCGGAAAAGCTGGTTATTAAACCGGAACACAGAAAGACAATTGAGACATTCAGACAAGTGACTTCCGATCCCGACAATATTTGGAACAAATTCATTCACAGGGTACTGAGGGAGGTAAATCCTAAGGTAAGGTCTAAATTCCTCATCAATTACATGGTTAATGCAGGTCTTTATGGTTCTCCGATAATTGACAAAATGAAAGAAAAGCACGGTTGCAATATTCCCTGGGCTATCCTGATGGATCCGACTTCTGCCTGCAATTTGCAGTGTACAGGTTGCTGGGCCGGGGAATATGACAAGACGGATCATTTGGATTATGATACACTGGACAGGATAATAAGAGAAGGAAAAGAACTTGGTATACATCTTTATATCTACTCAGGGGGAGAGCCTCTGATAAGAAAAAAAGATATCTTGAAGTTGGCAGAAAAGCATGATGACTGTATATTCCTTGCATTTACAAATGCCACCCTTGTAGATGAGGAGCTCGGCAAAGAAATGGCGTGCCTTGGAAATATTTTCCTGGCCATAAGTATTGAAGGTTTCGAAGAA
>JAMOAC010000413.1 GCA_023621975.1 Bacillota bacterium
TCATTAACTCTGTAGTTCGTGTAAAACCACGCACCTTGTTCTCTAGTAGTTATTCCGGGCGCATTTACATATGTTATTACATCCAGATCGTTGTCGTTTATCATCGTAACATTAATGCCGGATTTGTGTCGTATTCCAAAGGCATCAACTACCATACGTTCCCCAGACTTTTTAACAAGCTTGATCTTATGCCTGCCAAATTCTAAGGCTACGTTGACATAGGCCGTCTGCTGGTATAATAATTCCTCCGAGTAACAGTCAACAGTTGCAACGAGCTTATCATCAACATATACCTCAACCTCACCCATATCAGGGCCTTTTTCTGTGATAAAATCAATGCCGGCCCCATAAAATGTGAACTCAGCGGAGTCACCATCGGTTTTGGTATAGTGTACGTCGTTAGCGTAATCGTCGCCTTGTCCATCTTTGATATATTCCCAGGAACCTGTGTATACGATATTTCCGTTCGTATCGTTCGCCACAGTATATATCGATTCAGCCAGGGTGGATGTCCTGTAAGTATCAGGTGTTGTACCCGGCCTTACCAGGACAATAACTTCACCTTTATCCGTATCAAATTCCAACAAGTCATTTTCCGAAGCTATTATAGTTTCCGCTCTTTTCCCATTGCGGTACAGAACTACATTGGAATCCCATGGATTTCTTATGCGGCAGACTTCTCCAAGTTTTGATTCAATCTCAACATACTGAATATCTCCTGACTCCATGGAAGATGAAACTATAAAACCGTCCTTTGCATGAAGCTTGTATTTTGCATCCCATGCCCTGGGCCACGCAGGGAACACGCGTATCACAGGATCTCCTGCAGGTGTGGGGCTAAGACTTTGATTTAGGGCTTCCTGAAGGGCTGCAGCATATGTCGCATAGCCTTCTGCTGAATAATAATCCAGCTGATTAAAAATTAGATTTGGAAATTCCCCGTATGCGCTAAACACACCATACTGGGTATTTAAAATCATCTCCATATCATCCGCACGTCCAAATTTTGCAGCGTCAATATGGAAACGGCTGGATCCGTTTCTGTCCACTACCTCATTTTTAACTTGGTTCCAATATCCTGGAGAATGCAGGTAAGTATTCAGCGCAATCTCCCATTCGCCATTATCAAGACCCTGGTCCCTTGTTTCCAGGTTCAGTAAGTCATACTTTTCAAGCATTTTGAAGATCGGGCTTTCTGTTCCGTGCAAATCCCTTATAAAGTATGCAGGTTCCAAGCCCTGCGCCCATGCAGGCTCATCTGTAGCAAGTATTGAACGCAGTGACTGATTTGTACTTCCTGCCCACAAAGCACCAGGATCAGTGCGCAGTGGATAGTCCGCTATATTGTCGCGGCAATCCTCCCACAGGGGGCGCATATCCTCATCTACTCCGAGTATTTTCGAGGCCTCAACCACCACCGAAAATACACCTCGGGCCATGGCCAAATCGTCAATCACATCTTTACCAGCCCATATATGTTCATGAAGATTTGTATTGTAGATATGGTATTTCCCATCGTCCTCTTTCCTGAAACCATCATAAGTGCGGTAAAATTCTGCTGCACCCCTTATAAAAGGATAAGCGCGGTCCCGCAGAAAATCGATATCTTTTGTATAGCAGTAATACTGCCAGAAATGTTCCGCAGTTTCCTGTGTGGCCATCATGGTATGGGTTGTATAACTTGCCTGATTATTACTCGTACCAAAAACATTCCAGTTCCATACAGAGAGATACCTGTTTCTTCTCTTGGTCATGTCCGTAAATTCCTGCGAGCGTTCATTAGTTTTAAAGGTATAATAATCCCTCACGGAATTGGCAATATCTTCAGGCAAGGTTTCCCAACCAAGAATTCCTGACGTCTCAGGGATGAAAATCCCTTCAGCGCCCCACATTTGCCTTGCAGCGGTTTCATACTGTTCAAAGCATGATTCCCGCATTTTAAACATTGGTTCCATCAAGTCAAAATGTCCTGCAGCCATTAGGGGATAATACAAGGAATCCTGGTTCCAGTTCCAATAGTAACTTCCCCAGTCTCTCCGGTCCTCTTCCCCTATCCAAATTCCACCGTTATATTTTTGGGGATAATTACCCCTACTTGAAATAGCAGCTAAGTACATGTAGTAATTGCGCCTCTGCTCAAAATGCTGATGCGACGGAAGATATACATACGATCTTTGCCAGAAGTCACTCCACCACTTCCTGCTGGAAGCATATATGCTGTCAAAACTCGGAGATCCCACTGCGTTTGCAACTGCCTTAGCCTTCGCATCCACTGTTTTATCCATGGTCGAATATCCGCCGATGATGATGGCAAAAGTACCGTTTTGTGCAGGCAAATTCAACCTGCGTGCCGTACGGTTGCCAACCATGCTATCCGTAACCGATAAAACTTCCCTGCCCTGTACCGTAACTGCAACAGCTGTATTACAGTAGTGATCATTAATTTCTATGCCCGTATCGCATTTTTCCTCAATTACCTGTTCCAGCACAATGGTTTTGTTGTCCGGTTCAGTAGTGAGTTTTGAAACAGCAGAATGATTTCCCCAAATTTGATTAACGTCGCGCAACATTGCCAAATCAATGGTGATCGGTTGAGGTGTCGTCCGATTGTCCGTTATTTGGATCGCAATGGCATCTGCATCCATATTTGCGATTACATTAATGTCAACACCATTACCTTTAATACTCAGTTTAGCGTCGTACAAGGATAAGTGTTGTTCCGTGTCATCGCCAAAAACCGTACCTGTCGATCCAAATCCCACATGTACACGTCCTAAAGCGCCGCCGCCTGCATTTGCATGGTCGTTGGATGCAGAGGATGCATCGTTGAACATAAAGCAATCCGTATGGTTCAACTGCATGCTAAGCGTATTTGCGTCCCTCTGCCAGACAGGTCCGCCGAACCTCCCGTTCGCCACCGGCATTCCCTGTGTACCGGTCGTAATTCTTCCAGTGTGAGTAAGATCAGACCGACCAATCAATTCACTGTAATCCGGGTTGAAAATTGGGGTTACCGGGCTTTCATTTTCCGCATACACCTGTGCTGGAAAAAAGGCAACCATTTGCAATGTCATAATAAATGCAAGCAGACAGAGCAGGCCTTTCAGTATTTTCCTTCTCAGCATTCTGTTTCCTCCTTTCTATTTAGTATATAGGGTTTCTCAAGGAACAGGCACCATATTGATTAACCTTTCACAGCACCGGCTATCATGCCGGATACAATATGCTTTTGTCCCAACAAATACACGATGATTACCGGCAGGCTTGTCAGCACAATGTCAGCGCAAACCAGGTTCCAATCCTTAAAATACATTCCAAAAAAGTTGTAAACCGCCAGTGTCATCGGCCATTTTGTAGACTTACCCAAAAAATATAACGGCATTACAAATTCGTTCCAGGTGTTGAGAAAAGTAAGAACTATTACCGTAACAAGTACCGGTTTTAAGAGGGGTAAAATAACAAGCCTGTACAATTGCAGGGGAGAACATCCATCAATAATACCCGCCTCGTCCAGCTCGCGTGGAATTTTGCCGATAAAGCTGTAAACCAGGAATACATTAAACGGCACCTGCACAGCTGAATACAGCAGGATAATACCTATACGGGTATTATTAAGTTGCAGAATCTGCATAACCTTCATCAGCGCAACAAAATTTATCGGCATGGTTATTCCCAGGACTATGAAATAGTACAGAAAATTGTGAAGCCTGCTGCGGTTTCGCGCCAATACATATGCCGCCATGGAAGACACAACAACGGTCACCAGGACACTTCCAGCAGAATAAATAAAGCTGTTGAGAAAAGCAGTGCCGGCTTTTCCCCTCTTGATAACCGTCACATAATTATTCCACTGGATCGACGTTGGAAGCGCCAGGGACATATCAGATGCTTCCACGCTGGTTTTCATGGAATTAATCAAAATAAGCAGCAGGGGCACAAGAAAAATGATTGACAGAATCCACGCCAGGACGTTTACGCCAATGGTGGCTACTTTCTTCTTACTTATCATATCTCACTCACCTCATTTTTTGTCATAATTTTAATCAGGAAGTAACCAACTATCACCATAAAAACAAACATTACAGAGGAAAGAGCCGTTCCAACAGCATAGCGTCCCAAACCGAATTCCCTGTAAACACTGGTATACAGCACTTCAGTCGCGCGGCCGGGTCCACCGTTGGTCAGGGAGAAAACCATATCAAATACCTTGAGCCCGTAAATGACATTCAGAACCGTAGTTACAGTGATTGTTGGAGTCAGCATTGGCAACGTCACCAATCTGAACCTTTGCCAGGCATTGGCCCCATCTATTTCTGCTGCCTCATAATACATTTTAGGTATTGACATAATTCCGGCAATAAATATTGTCATAATATAACCCATACCCTTCCATGTATCAACACCCATTACTGACCAAAGAGCAAGCCGTGGATTGGACAACCATTTGGGACCTTCCACGCCAAACAGTCTTAAGAATCTATTCAAAAGCCCTATCTCGGGGTTTAATATAGATTTAAATATCATACCTGCAATCAGCGCTGACAGTACTGACGGTATGTACATAACGGTCCTATGGAAGTTTACTAATTTTACCTTCTTCGTTAATATTAACGCTAAAAGCAGCCCTATTACGTTTTTTGAAATGTTGGTCACAAAAGTAAACACAATGGTATTTTTTAAGTATCTCACATATTCTTCTTCCAGAGAGAACACCGTCTTAAAGTTTTTAAGACCAACATAGTTTAACTTTTCTGAATAAGATGACCAATCTGTAAAAGAATATGCAATCCCTATTAAGCCGGGTAGAACATAAAGTACTGTGTATAGAATTAGAGCACCTAGTGCAAAATAAGTTGGATAAATTTTACTTTTCTTCATATCTAATCCTTCCCTACAATAAGTCTTTGTTATTATTTGTTATTATTATACAAGTGTTGATATCATTTTAAATTTTTCAATTTCAACACCCGGAGGACAGCTGTCGCTATTAGACAGTACATAACTTCTGCCTTTCATAACATCAAGCAAATCAATCACATACTTCTTCAATTCATCCAGATTCGATGTAAGCAGCGTAATGGGATCAATTCCGCCGACTATACTGATTCTCTCAGGTAGCACTGCAACTACATCTGACATTTTTACATTCCCTGTAGGAACGGGCGTTACTGATTCCAGGCAATCTATTTCCGAATTTGCCATCAAAGGCAGGAGCGCCTTTATATGCCCGCAAGCATGTTGCATATAGAGCTTTCCATGGGTATGGAGTATATTACACCATTGGTTAATTTCAGGCAATATATATTTTTCATACATCCAAGGAGAATAGTTTGTTGTAGATGAATCCTCCCATGTTAAAAATACTTCCGCATTTGAGTTAGCAGCTATTTTTACCGCATCTAGTGATACACATTTAATGCTCTCAATAGTTTCCTCAACTAGCTCAGTGTCATCCACCAACATATAGGAAAGAGCTTCGGTTCCGGCCCAATACTCAATCATTGCCTGAAATGCCGTCTTTGAACCTGGTACCAAAATCGGTACAAAAAGAGCTTCTCCCCCATAATACTTACAAACCTCATCAAATTCCTCAAAATTCGGAACAAGAACTGTTTGTTCCATTAAATATTGCAGAATTTTGTAATCTTCTTTTTCTTTTAAAGGGTATTCAACCAAAAACCAGCTTCTACTTTGCGGATCAATCACGTATCGGCTTGTAAGTGTACCCACTTTTGTAGCATACATTTAATCTTTTCATTTCCGTAAACCGTCTCACGAATTTCGCAGTCTCCCGTAGATATTTTAAATAAATACATATCCCGATAAGGATCATCTGCCTTAACAGTGGGATAGTGACCGCGAATCAACGGTGTAGCGCCTATTTCTTTAAGAAAGTCAATTTCACCCATTCCGCGAATTTTTGCATTCTGAAATTCCCAAAAGTAGGTTAGAAAAGGTGACCATGGAATCCTATCAACCGGTTTGCCGGAAATAGCATTCAGCAGACGTTCTTTATTGTTCAAATCAGTGGTCCTCCTTT
>JAMOAC010000148.1 GCA_023621975.1 Bacillota bacterium
GAAGTTATAAGGGCTTCAGACGCCAGTTCCGGGCTGAGGGCAGGATTTGTAAGGCAGACAAAGGACGATTTGCGGTTGGAATTGCTGAAAGCGGCAGCTGAAAGCAATGCAGCCGGTGATAAGGAAAAGGAAGAAGTAAGGAAGGTTGAAAAACAGGAAGCCAGACCTGCAGCTCAGGAAGCCAAACCTGCGGCTAAGGAAGAAGTAAAAACGGAAGCAAAGCCAAAAGCAAAAGCAGAAACAAAGACTGATGTCAAGGCGGAAACCAAAGGGGAAATAAAACCTGAAACCAGGACTGAAACCAAAGCAGAAGCTAAAGCTGAAGTCAAAGGCGAAGCTAAAGCTGAAGTCAAAGGCGAAGCTAAAGCTGAAGTTAAGCCTGAAATTAAAGCGGAAGTTAAAGCTGAAGCCAAGCCTGAAGCCAAGCCTGAAGTTAAAGCGGAATCCAAACCGGAAACCAAAGCAGACGTTACACCGGAATCCAGAGCAGAGGTAAAAGCAAATATGGATACAGTTGTAAAGGATGTTCCAAGGGAAACAATTGAAGCAAAAACAGAAAAAACTGAAACACATGGTAAAGCAAAAGAAGATAAAAAGGCTGTTGATAAGGCAAGACAGGTTGACCTGAAAGAAAGTGTGGCACAAGGAGCAGCAGGTAGAGAAGCAGATATCAAAACTCTTGAAAAACCTGAAATCAGGAAACAGGAAGAAGGAAAAAGCGCAGTATCAAAAAGTGAACAACGCATACACATGGATAAAGGGCAACCACATAAGGAACACCATATTCACGGTACCGGCCGCAGGAATCTTGAAACTACTGTTACGGAGGCACCAGCTGCCAAAATTGAAGTTAATGATTCGCCGAAAAAAGACTCAAGACGTGAGTCTAAAAACAGGGATATAGATAAAGAAGCAAAGAGGGAACAGAAAAAAGAAACTCCCAAAATTTCAAATAATGTAAGAAAGAGAAAGATAAGGCCGCATGACATAGCATTGTACGGGAAAAAGGGAATTGCCGAGGTTCTTTCTGACGATGACTTTGTGCTTGATGACATCTATGAAGGCGGAAGCAAAAAGGTAAGAAAAGCCACCAAGCAAAAGAAGGAAGACAAAAATGCCAAAACTGACAAGGATGACAAGGTTGAAAAGAACAAACCTGCAAAGGCTGTATTAACGTCTGTAAAAATTCCTGAAAGCATTACTGTCAAAGACCTGGCAGAGAGATTGAAGAAGACTGCTGCAGAAGTAATAAAGAAGTTGATGAGTTTGGGCGTCATGGCCACTCTCAATCAGGAAATAGATTTTGATACGGCAGCTATAATTGCCGATGAATTTGGAGTACAGGCAGAGAAGGAAGTAGTGGTCAGCGAAGAAGATATTTTGTTCGATGAGTCCGATGAAGGCGAAAACATGCAGCCAAGGCCGCCTGTAGTGGTTGTTATGGGCCATGTTGACCACGGTAAGACTTCACTTCTTGATGCCATCAGGCAGACTAATGTAACTGAAAAGGAAGCTGGCGGAATAACACAGCACATAGGCGCATACATGGTCAATGTCAACGGCAGGAAAGTGACTTTCCTTGACACGCCGGGACATGAGGCATTTACGGCAATGAGAGCAAGAGGAGCTCAGGTAACGGACATCGCTGTGCTTGTAGTTGCCGCTGATGACGGTGTCATGCCTCAGACAGTCGAAGCCATTAACCATGCGAAAGCGGCAAATGTTACAATAATTGTTGCAATAAATAAAATTGATAAGCCGGGTGCAAACCCCGACAGGGTAAAACAGGAACTTACGGAATACAACCTTATACCGGAAGAATGGGGTGGCGATGTAATTTGTGTACCGGTATCAGCCAAAACAAAGGAAAACATTGACCAGCTGCTGGAAATGATCCTGCTGACTGCGGATATGCTTGAACTAAAGGCAGACCCTGACAAGCAGCCTAAAGGAACGGTTATTGAGGCAAAGCTTGACAAGAACAGGGGACCTGTTGCAACGCTTCTCGTACAAAGGGGTACGCTTAAAGTTGGAGATACTATCGTTACAGGAACTACAGTGGGAAGAATAAGGGCAATGATTGATGATAAAGGCAGAAACATTAAAAAAGCAGGCCCGTCTACACCTGTTGAAATTCTCGGTTTGCCTGAAGTTCCCGAAGCAGGTGAAATATTCTATGCAGTAAAAGATGAGAAAGTGGCAAAACATCTTGTTGAAAAGAGAAAAGCTCAACAGAGGGAGCAAATGCTCAAAGCTAAATCCAGGGTATCCCTTGATGACCTGTTTAACCAGATACAGGAAGGCAAGGTAAAAGAACTGAACGTGATTATAAAAGCGGATGTTCAGGGTTCGGTTGAGGCTGTAAAACAGTCCCTTGAAAAGTTAAGCAATGATGAAGTAAGAGTAAAGACCATTCATGGCGCGGTCGGTGCAATAACGGAAACTGACGTACACCTGGCACAGGTATCGGATGCCATAATTATCGGATTCAACGTCAGGCCGGGACCAAATGTAGCTGATCTTGCAAAAGAAGCCGGTGTCGATATAAGGCTGTACAGGGTTATATATGATGCCATTGAAGACATTCAGGCAGCCATGAAAGGTATGCTTGAACCCGAGTTTAGAGAAAAGGTATTAGGCCATGCTGAAGTAAGGCAGATATTCAAGGTATCAGGAGTAGGCACTGTTGGTGGATGTTACGTAACGGACGGTAAGATAACAAGGAATTCCGATGTGAGGGTAGTAAGAGACGGAATAGTAGTGCACGAAGGAAAACTTGCTTCCCTCAAGAGGTTTAAAGATGATGTAAGGGAAGTAGTGCAGGGATTTGAATGCGGACTTTCTATCGAAAAATTCAACGATATTAAAGAAGGAGACGTTATTGAGTCCTTCGTAATGGAAAAGGTAGAAAGATAGAATGTGTTCATATACCCTTTAAAAGGTGGTGTGTGTACGATGGCTGACAGAATAAGCAGGATATCTGAGGAAATCAAGAGGGAGATAAGCAATATCATACAGAACGAATTGAAAGATCCCAGACTGCCGGAACTTGTAAGTGTTGTTTCGGTAAATGTAACAAGGGACCTCAGATATGCAAAAGTATATGTAAGTGTTTTCGGCAGTGATGAGCAAAAGGAGAATGCGCTTGAGGGCTTAAGAAGTGCTGCCGGATTTATCAGGAAGGAAATAGGGCACAGGGTGAAACTGCGGTATACTCCGGAAATCCAGTTTGAGCTTGATAATTCCATTGAATACGGCGCTTATATCAATAAACTTATTAAGGAAACGATGGAGACGGATTGAAGCGATGATACTGATCGATATAATTAATGTTTTGAAAGAGTCAAAAAAAGTTATTGTAATGCCGCATGTTTCAGTAGATGGAGACGGTCTTGGTTCAAGCCTTGCACTGGGACTTGCCCTTGAAAAGATGGGGATAAGTGCGCAGATATGGCTTGAAGAAGATATACCGTTTATGTACAGCTTTTTACCCGGCAGCCATCTTGTCAAGGTTTATGACGGAGATAGCAATGCCTTCGGGGAAGGTATTGATACGGTTGTAGCCCTGGATACAGGCGACCTTCCCAGATTGGGTAAACGCGCCGAGGTATTCAATAAGGCTGAAATTACAATAAACATTGACCATCACAATACAAACGATGAGTTTGCGCAGTACAATTTTGTAAATGTTAATTCTTCAGCTGTTGGAGAGATTTTATATCAGCTTATAAAAATGATGGGAATCAGGTTTGACAAGGATATTGCAACATGCCTTTATGTTGCAATATCTACTGATACCGGGGGTTTCAGGTACAGCAATACAACATCCGTTACTCATCAGATAGCAGGCGACCTGTTGAACTCCGGGGTGAATGTAGCTGAAATATCACAGAAGATTTTTGATATTACATCATACGAAAAAGTCAAACTTATGGGAGCTGCCATAAATTCCCTTGAACTTTTTGAGAACGGAAAAGTTGCATTTATAACAATAAGCGATGACGACATGAAGTCAACGGGAGCCAAGGAGGAAGAATGTGACGGTATAGTAAATATCGGAAGGAATATCAGGGGAGTAGAAGTAGCGGTAATGATTAGGCCAAGAAGTAACGGAGAGATAAAGGTAAACTTAAGGTCAAATTCATATGTTGACGTGTCGGAGATTGCAAAGCTCTATTCCGGCGGAGGGCACAAGAGAGCAGCTGGCTGTACCGTAACTGGAAGCAGCGAAGAAATAAAGGCAAAACTATTGGATGATATAAGGAAAGTGCTTTAGCAATGAATGGCATATTGAATGTGTTGAAACCGCCGGGAATGACGTCTTTTGATGTTGTTTCGTATTTGAGGAAAATCTCCGGAGTCAGAAAAATAGGACATGCGGGAACCCTTGACCCGGGAGCGGCAGGGGTTCTCCCTGTGTGTATAGGCAGTGCTACAAAGGCAATTGAATATATGATGGACAAGGATAAAGTGTACAGGGCGGAATTGACACTTGGGACAGAAACAGACACACAGGATTCCTGGGGAAATATAATTTGCGAAAAAGACGTAAAAGCCACGGAGGAAGAAATAAAAGACTGCATTTACAGCTTTATAGGTGAACTGGAACAGACGCCTCCAATGTATTCGGCTGTCAAAATCGGAGGCAGGAAGCTTTACGAGCTGGCAAGAAAAGGTATTGATGTTGAAAGAAAGCCAAGAAAAGTCAAAATATATTCAATTGACATATTAAAAATCAGCGGCAGAAAGGTTTTGTTCGATGTTGCCTGTTCCAAGGGAACATATATAAGGACATTGTGTGCGGACATAGGGCAAAAACTTGGCTGTGGCGGTCATATGTCTTTTCTCTTGCGTAAAAGTGCAGGAATTTTTGACATTCAGTCAGCCCTTACACTTGAGGAAATAGAATATTATGCCGAAAAAAACCTGCTGGAATCAAAACTTGTGAGTATTGACAGGGTACTTGGCGATTTCAGAGCTGTCACGCTTAATCCGGATAAATTAAAAAGGCTGTGCAACGGCGCTTTTGTTTTCACAGGTGATTTGAAGCTGTTGAGAGGCGAAAATGTGAAAATATACGATATTGACGGCTGTTTTATAGCCATTGCCGAGGCAGTGGCACAGGGCAGCCGCTTGATGTTAAAGGCAAAAAAGGTATTTTACTAAGGGGAGACTTATGTGGAAGTACTATCAGCTGCAAATCAATTTACAGGCAAAAGACATACCGCGGTTGGGCTGGGAATGTTTGACGGCTTGCATATAGGCCATATGGAACTCATAAACAAGCTTATTGAACATTCGCGCATAAATAAACTGCATTCAGTAATATATACTTTTAAAAACCATCCTGAAAACATAATAAACAAGCAGGCTTTTACCAAGCTTCTGATGACGGAGAGAAAAAAGACAGAATTGTTAAGAAAAACAGGCCTTGACTATATGGTTCTTCAGGAGTTTGATGAAGCCTTTTCCCGTATAATGGCTGAAGACTTTGTGAGGGAAATACTTGTTAAGAAACTTGGAATGAAGCTGGCGGTTGCAGGATTTAACTATAGATTCGGCTATGGAGGGCAGGGTGACGTTAACTTGCTTAAAAAGTTAGGAAGCCGATATAATTTTGACGTACTGGTAATACCGCCCGTAATGGTTGATAATGAGCCGGTGAGCAGTACTCTGATACGAAATTATATTTCAAAAGGTCAAATGGAAAAAGTGTTCAAACTTTTAGGGCGATATTATTCAATTGACGGCACTGTGGAAGAAGGGAAAAGGCTTGGTGCGGAATTAGGCTTCCCAACGGCAAATATTTATCCTGATCCATACATAGTATTGCCGCAGGACGGTGTATATATTACCAAAACAGTTATCGACGACAAAGAATACGGAAGTGTTACGAATGTAGGAGTAAACCCTACTATTGAAAATTCATCACAAGTAAAACTTGAAACTCATATAATCAATTTCAGTCGGAATGTATATAACAGGAATATAGAAGTCTTCTTTA
>JAMOAC010000141.1 GCA_023621975.1 Bacillota bacterium
TTACATTTTTAATTCTAACCAGAGGGGTGGGGGTGGCTCAACCCCTTTTTACACAATTATATGGACTTAACTACTTGAAAATTGATAAATTTTTTGATAATATCACAAAAAACAGAAAAATCACCTTCAATCCTGACCTTGTCAACAGGTTTATGACCTATTCAAGGATTCTTGATCCTGATTCAAAACTCGGAAGCTATGAAAAGCTAAATACCTTCTATGAAGGGCCTGTATTTGATTATCAGCATATCATGAGAACAATGGATCTGATGTATGAACACTACAACGAATACATCGAACACCTGTTTAAGGCAAGTGGAAAGATTCATAAACGCAATACTGCCGTATGTTATTATGATTGTACCAATTTCTATTGTGAAGCGGAAAGCCAGGATCCAGACTATGTAGACGAGGTTACCGGGGAAGTCTTTACAGGACTTCGTCAATATGGTTTTCCCAAAGACCATAAACCTAACCCTCTTGTTGAATTGGGATTATTCATGGACACTAACGGTATTCCGATTTCCATGTGCATAGCACCCGGTAACACAAATGAGCAGACAACTGCCATTCCACTTGAAAAAGAGCTTATCAAAATGTTCGGAGACGAGAGGCGAAAATTCATATATTGTGCTGATGCAGGTCTGAGTTCCTACCACATAAGAAACTTTAACTCCATGGGAGGCAGAGCCTTTGTTGTTACGCAGTCAGTTAAAAAATTATCCGATGCCCTGAAGGAGGCTGTATTTAATGATTGCGATTACAGACTTCTTTCTGATGATTCACCTGTAAGCATTGAGATGCTGAAAACCTTTGACAAAAAAGATGAAAAGAACAGATTTCTATACGAAGACAAGGCTTATAAAATCATTGAAGCAAACACTTTGCTTGATGTAGGAATTTATGAAGAGAAAATTCTTAATAACGGAAAAACAAAGAAGGTAAAATCAAAGGCCACCTTAAAGCAACACGTCATCGTTACATTTTCAAGGAAAAGCATGGAATATCAACGTTTTATCAGAAATCGTCAAATTGAAAGAGCAAAGAAGATTCTTGAGAAAATGGATCCTGAAGAATACAAAAAGGGACCTAATGATGTTACCCGGTTTATCAAGAAAGTGGGACATTCTAAAGATAAATATGAGTTGGATCTTGAAAAAATCAGAGAGGAAGAAAAGTACGACGGTTTTTATGCTGTTGCTACAAATCTGGATGATAATGTGAAGAACATACTCGCCATAAATGATCAACGCTACAAGATTGAAGATTGCTTCAGAATACTCAAGACAGATTTTTCATCAAGGCCATATTTCCATCACACAAGAGAAAGAATCATTGCTCATTTTATGATTTGTTATACAGCACTTTTGATTTTCAGGCTGCTTGAAGTCAAGTTGAATAGGTTTGATAAAAATACACATCTTACTACGAGGAATATCATTGAAACCCTGAAGAATATGCAGGTAGCCAACATCTCGGATCTTTGCTATTCTTCACAGTATACAGGTTCTAAAACATTAAGTGCATTAGAGGGAGTATTTACCCTGGGATTAGACAAGCAATATTACCTCCCAAAAGAACTTAACAAAAAATGCAGAAAAAATTTTATAGGGAACAATCTCATACAACATTTTTGATAAACAGTAAAGAGGCATAAACCTTGAAATCTCAATGTTTATTGCCTCTTTTATGTTATTTAACTGTCAAACTCGGGATTTATATTTTATCTTTACCAAATACCTTTGCATATGGACTATTATGTCTGGAAATTTGTCTTTTATTGCAATTGATTGGCGAAGAGTAACTTTCTTACCTAAATTGTCAATAGACTTGTAAGCATCAAACACAATCAGCCCTGTTCATTCAAATCAGGTCAGTCTTTTTCTGTCCAGCCATTCTCAAAAGCATTCGAAATCTCATCCTAAATTCTTCAACTACAAACCAACATCAGTTCCCAGCTCATATGCCCGACCACGACCACAGTATTAGTAAGTCTTTCAGCAAATCTGCTGTTCTCCTGCTCCATATGGGGAAAATGCTCTATCACATAGGCGGAGTAATCCAAATCAAAAATATAACGCTCTAATCCACCATTTACAAAATCCGAGATGAAATTAATCATAAATGCCGTGTGCTTTTTGAAATTCATCAGTCTTCCTCCCAGGCATATTTTTCAGGTTCTGTTCCTTTTGACTTCGGTATAAACACCTTTTGCGGTATTTTTGCACTGCCTGGCAAAAAATCTTCGATCACGGATACATAGCTCGGTTTTCCAAGGTTGGGTACGTGAGTAAAAATCCATGTCAAATATTCAAACGGGTTTAAACCATTTTCCCTTGCGGTTTCAACAAGACTGTAATACACTGTGCAGGCTCTCGCGCCGCTTGGTGTGTTGCTGAAAAACCAGTTCTTGCGCCCAATAACAAAGGGCTTGATGCTGCGCTCTGCACGGTTGTTCGATATTTCCAGACGTCCGTCCAGCGGATACCTCTCAAGATATTTGTGCTGGGACTGTGCATAATGCGCTGCTTTACCAAGAAGGGTATTGGGAAGGCATTCAAATGCCCAATCTAGTCGTAAAATTCATCTATCAGAGGTCTAGACAGCTTTTTACATTCTTTAAGCCGGTTTTCCGAAGTCAACAAAGCAAATTGTCGCTCAAAATGAAACGGTTTATCGCAATAGGCAACTCCCTTTGCTGCATTGGAATCCGGTTGCTTATCTTTTGGCAGGGTTTTCAGCACATCGAAAAATTTCCTCCGCAGATGCGCCCAGCAGCCAATAACAGTAATGTTTTCGGGCAGCTTGTGATACCCATCATACCCGTCTGCGTGGAGATAACCTGAAAAACCCTTTAAAAATTCTTCCGGATGTGTATGCTTCCTGTCTCGCTGATAATCATAAAGTACAATCTGATGTTTTGCCTCCCCGCTTGTGCGGAACAGCCACATGTAACTCTTTGACTGAGCCGTCTTTTCCGGTTCTTTCAGCACCTGCAAAACTGTTTCATCCGCATGCAGCACATCATGTTTGCACAATTGCCGCTTCATTTCCTCGTATATCGGTTCCAGCCAGTCCTCACACGCTTTAATGAGCCCGTTTGATATGATCTGCCGTGAAATCAGGTGCCATTCTGTATCCATTCGTACTCCTGCCGATATAATGGCAATGTCATAAGAAATTTTTGCTCTGCAATATGCGCTATCGTCTCGGTAGTCTGCTGCAACTTCTTGTGTATCCATACAACAACTCCGTTTCTGGTTGAAAAAGTTTGCTTACTTTTTCTACTTTTTCAACTGTTTTTATTGTGATTGTATCAACTTCGCAACTGTTATACTATGTACGTATATACTTGACGCTTACTTCTTTACTGGTATTTACTATGTCTATCGCTATATATAGTTTGTTATTTTCATAACATATTATATTGACTTTAGTAGGTTATATAGACATCTGGCATCTTTATCAAGGCAATGAAAAATGCAAATTAATGTAAGAGTAGAATATGTATTTTTTAATATAATGCTATTAAAATCTTATTTCAGGAAGCCCGAAGTAATCACGGTAAGCATTAACCATGGCAAGGTAATTTCTCACGGGTACGCTTGAAGTTATTGCATTGCTGGCAGTAAAGATATGTCCTCCATTACCCATCCCTGCCTCAATACACTCAATAGTATAATATTTAACTTCTTCTTCTGATCCATAACTTAATAATGTTCCGCAGTCCATATTTCCATAAAATGTTATGCGCTCTCCATACGCTTTCTTCAATTTTTTAAGATCCATTCCTGCTTTCATATCAATCTCTATGTAACCGTCAACATTTGTATTTAAAAGGAAATCTTCAATAACCTCCCATAAATTGCCATCACTCGCATTAACCGCCCAACCCCCAAAGCTGTGGATATAATCTGATAATTTCCTGATTTCTGGCATTATGTAATTGCGATAACACTGAGGCGAAATAATCGGCCTGTTTCCCGCAAAATCGCCTCCTACTCCTATATGGCGTATGCCAAGCTGCCCATATTTTTCAATACGTCTTAATGAATTGATGGTACATAGCTTGAAGTGCTCATAAGCTGTATCGGGATCCAATATCATAGTCTGCATCAAATCTGTGTCAGTCCACACCCCATGGCTGTACGCAGGAGCAAATAGATCCAGTTCCAGTTCCCGGCTTCTCATTTCTTCTTTGATATAACTATATACTATAAAACTAAGGTCATTTAATTTTTTATTTTCCATTTCAAACTTTCTGCGCTCATTTCGAGCTTTTATAACTTCAACAGGATCATCCTTATTATATCCGTCTTCAATGCTTGTGTTTTGTGGTACAGATAATTCCCCAGGCGGCAAGGGATTTGGTAATATATACATAAGATCGTGTCCTAGGCGAACTGCCAGTTCAACCCTGTCCTTCGCATAATTGCGCAATGCTTTTTCCCACCCTATTTCCTCAACATATTCTTTCCAATTTCCTCCTTCACCTTCATAATAGAAAAACTTCCTCCCAAGGATAACATCTGCCACCGGAGACAATAACACATATTCAAAAATTGGAGTCCTGTCGGGCTGCTTATGAGATAAAGCCGCATCTATTCGCTCCCTTGAAGTCAATGTATATTCCCCTCTCCTTTTTAATTGTACGCTCTCGAAAAGTCCGAGAGCTTTATTTTTATATGTTTCAGGGTTCAGCTTTTAAGCTTCACCCCTACTTTGTAAACAACTTTCATATACAAACTTCCATTTATTACAGCTTCACTTTTTAAGCTTTTCCCCCCAAAATAGTTTTATGTTTACTAATTCTATTTCGTTTGGGGGTTTTTATATGTTACGTAATTGGCAATCTCATTCTGATTATCAAAAACATCTTTTACAACGATTATCTGTCCATGCTCAAAAAGAAAAAAGCAGGCTTATCCTCCTCGATAAAGCTATATCCAAGCTCTATCTCCTCAACCTGGATAACCTGCTTCCAGTAATAAAACCTCTTTACCCTAACTTTGGCCGCCCAGCTAAAAATCAGCAGGGCATTATACGTTCGTTAACACTTATGCTCGACCAACAAGAATATTCTATCACAAATTGGGCCAAAACGCTACAACAAGATGACCTTCTTTTCGATATTTGTGGCTTCGATTCTAACAAAGCTCCTGGTGTCGGCTCCTACTATGACCTGCTTTGGCGCCTCTGGCTTGCTTCCCACAAAAAACTTCTAAAAAGAATACGCTCTCTCCGCCCCTTCACACCTAAACCAAACAAAAGGTTTAAACCTAACCAAAAGCTACCCAACAAACACCCAGGTATCGTAAAAAAATTAGTTAACCGCTCTATAAATTACAAACTCCCTGACTTTAGACCCGAGAAAATCCTGCAGCAGTTCCTCGCACGCTGCCTGGTCGATACCTCCGCCAAAATGGGACTTTTGGGTGATACCTCCAAATTATCTGTTGCCTTCGATGGCTCACCTTACAAATCTGGTGCAAGTCATTACGGCACCAAAGTCTGTGACTGCCGCTCTAAAGGTATCTACAATTGTACTTGCCCAAGGCGCTTCTCTGACCCTGATGCAGCCTGGGGCTGGGATAGCTACCGCAATCAGTGGTTCTACGGAAGCACTCTCTTTACTGTCACCGCTTCTGATAGCCCCTATGACTTACCTATATACATTAGAATAGTCCAGGCTAACCGTCACGACAGCGTTACCACCATCTTCGCCTTGAGGGATATCCATTCCCTCTATCATAACCTAAACTTTAAATATTTTATCGCTGACGGTGCTATGGACAATTACCCAACTTATCATCTACTCAAACACTATAACATGATACCTTTCATAGCACTGGATTCTCGTACAAAACTAAAATTTAACTACCCCCACCCTCACATCCTTTGTTTCGATAACAAAGGAAGGCCTATATGTCCTGGTGGTATACCTTATCAAAACTGGGGTTACAGTAAACCTAAAGGAATTA
>JAMOAC010000230.1 GCA_023621975.1 Bacillota bacterium
GAATTTATTTCCGGCAGCAACAGTTATCTGTACCCGTCCTATTCTTTCACTTCCACCGTTCATCACATTATAAAAACTTAGATAGTTGTTGCCTGATGCTCGCTCATAAACCAGTCTTAAATGATTACTGCTGTCCTCATATAAGATTAATCCGACCTGCTGGTTGTCTGCACTTAAATTGTCAGACAACGACAAACAAGTCTTTGCAGCCCAATCTCCTCCTGCCGGTTGCAGGAACAGATTTTTAACCGAACCGTCTGATACATCTCCCTCCTGGCTCCAAATGGTCAGTCCTTCAGAGTTAAAACTATAATTTTCTTCGTTTTCATTTATAATCGTCCAATTGCTGCCCAGGCTGCCCGTTGTAAAGTCGGCTTCAAGCGGTCTTCGTGTAAGAAATACAGTATATACCGATTTTGTATCCCCTATTGAAACTTCAATGACAGCCTTACCTGGTACATCTGTTGCCTGGGTAATGTTGACAGTAGCGTTGGGATTATTGGGTGTAGCTGTTACGTTGTACTCTGCACCATAAGGAACAACCACACTGTAGGTGTAAACGTCCGGATTGAATCCGCTGACTGGTTCCCCGCCAACCTTTAAACTGCTTAGTGTTGTATCTGTCAGGTCAAAATCAATTGTTACAGTGTTATTTTTTCTTAATGTTAAATCAATGTACTGATTACCCAGTTCATCAATTTTTATATCCTGCAGGACACCATTAACTCTTGCTCTGACCCATGGTAATCCGCACTGCAACCTGATTGTGTTATTATCCTTATCGGATGTTAATTTAACCCTTGCCCACTTAGCATATTTATCCCATACAATTTCATCTATCAACGTATTACATCTTGCTCTTAAACCAGTTATACTACCCTTAGGGGCATTTGAAAGCAGTGCCGGCAGAATCTCAATTACATCATCAAAGGAATATACAAGAGATTCATTGATAATGCCCGGGAAAGTACAAGTCCAGTCAGTGCAGTAACATGAACTGCGGTTACTGTTGTGGGAAGTAATGAAGGAGCTGTAATGATAGTTGCTCTTTACTAAAGTTTTTAACGATGCTTCCATTCCGCTCACACGTTTCAGCCTGGCCTCGACTAACGCCCTGTGCAGATGGGCATGAGATTCAGGAGCATTCCTGTTATATGCAAACCTCATATCCAGGGCAGCTGCTATGCCTGCCAGCAATTCAGGATCATTCTTTGCTTCATGTCCAGGCCATGCAGGATAAGCATGACTGGTATGCCTGTGATTGTAATTATCCGGCAGAGACTCATGTGCCCATTCCTGTAATGCTCCGTCGCTGTTATAGATATATCTGGGTATTTTGCTTTCGAAGTCCTCCCACTCGGACAGTATTTTTCTTTTTTCTTCATCATCGGGATATACCGCATTAAGAATTTTTCTTGCCATATACACCGAATTCCTTGCAGCCGCAATATCCATCGTGGTATTAAACGCAAGTTGGTTAACACCTCTTGGGTTGTTTTCGGGAGAGTAACCCGGTGTGAAAATATATTTCGCATTAGTATCCCCTGCTGCTATCGCATCTGAAAGTGTCGTACCATCGTCAAGGTGTAATACGCCGTTTCCGTCCTCGTAGAATCTTTCATCAACATACTGGAGCCAGAAATTCATATTTTTATACAGGATGGGATATAGGATGTCTTTTTCCAGGTCAAAATAACCGTTATTTTTAATCCTTTCAACATCCTCATCAGTATAGTCGAGCACTTCCTTAAGATTTTCAACATGGATATCCTTGCCTATAGGAACCTGACGGTTTCCGAAACACTGCCAATATTCAAAAATTGGAATGATCAACCAATCAGTGATTCCATTTACATACAAATGCGGATAGTTGCTTAAAAAATGATAGCTGCCCGCTTGACCGGTTCCGTCCACTCTCGGAGGCGCCTTGATGGCGTCTGTCATGCCATAAATGTTTTTGGCATCGGTTACCCAATCGGGAAGCATACGTAAAATCAGATTAATATAGCCCCAAGCTGCAGCTTCCATGTTCCCGGTATTAGCCCCTGCTATTTGCAGATTTACGTTAGCGTCCAAAGTAAAATCTCCGCTCCAGTCAGGGAACCAGGTACCTGTCCATATTCCTCCCAAACGCGCTGTATGATATCCGCTTGAGCATATCAGGGCATAACGTCCTGTGTAGTAAGCTCTTTCGACAAAAGCTTTGTTAATTGTATCCTGTGAGTTTTGCTTATTGATGAGCTCAGTATTTGTCAGCTGCCTGTCAGCTTTTTCTTCATCGGTAGAACAAAGGTCTATACGGACAGTATTAAATATGTCACCATGTATCTTTGCATGAGGGGCAAGCATTTCCTCATATGTTAACTTCCCGTCGTCCTCCTTATATTTTGATACTACATCGTCAATTTCACTGAGCAGCCTGTAATATAACAATCTTTTAACGTCATTGACATCATTGCATCCATTGTCCTGGCGATCAACCTTTGTTATAAGCATTATCGATTTTGTACCGGTTATTGTGAGGGCAGGCCTGCCGTTTACGGTGGTTTCTTCAAAATTCGCATCGTCGGCAATTATTCTTGTAGCTGTACCCCAGCCACCTCGGGCAAACATTGTTTCTTCAGGGTTTTTGTCTCCCCTTCTGTTCCTGATTGGATATTTTCCTACCATTCCCATTGCATAACCATTATCGTCCTTTTCCACAAAATAGCTTGAGGCATATTCAGATCCAGGGTTTCCCTGCATTTGACTTATATGATCTATGCTTAGCGTAAGGTTGAGATCTTCATCAGCTTCTATGTGTGTTACAATTACATTGTCACTTCTTGATGCAAACGACCGCCTGTTCCATTCGATGGTTCTATCCTCATTTTTCCACTGTACACCAACTTCACCAGTCTCATAGTTTGTATACCTGTTGTATATTTGTGTATTTGCAGGAGTAAAACTGTTATTCTTTATGCGATACTGTGCAGCCGGCTGATATGGGCGAGGCCATGTAGTGCCCCAACTGCTTACGCCAAATTGTTCCTGGGCATACTCATTTACGGCTGTCATCCAGGGATAGTCATTTTTCAGCACCGCTCCCTTTCTTTGCCTGTCTAAAATATGAGATATATCAGGCGTAGCATAAAGCGAATCTGTGTCAGTTACAATTTTCGTATTGTTGAATATAAAAACGTCTTCATTTGGGTCGCAGCTTTCTATAAATGCTATTTCGCCATTACCGCTTACAGAACCGTCTCTCCAGTTATTGCTGCCGGAAGTTCCGATAGTCTTGTACGTACTTTCGTTAAAGCCTATGGCATCTCCTAAACCGTATTTCCACGTTTCTCCTTTAACTACGTACTTCCCGGCAACTTTATTGGTTACATTTGATTCATCTGTATCTGTCACAGCATAGGATGGAAATAACGAAATTATAAATATCACGCTTATAATAAGTGCTATTAAATTCATTTTTTTCATAACAATACCATCCCTTTTTCATTTTTATCTGGGTAAATACTTATCAAAACCATAAGTCACGCCTTTTCTTTTTGTATCCAATTTTTTCGGACTGTGATCTGGTATTCTGCCTACTGGAAGGAACTTTTGCAATGGACTATTTGCGTATTACGTTCTGTCAATACTTCTGGCCAATTTTTTTGCCATCTGCTCAACTGTCAGTTTAGTAACAACAGAATAGAGCGTATTGTTATGATCTCTGAAATGTCTCGGAAATGGTTGGGTTTAATCCTTAATTGATGGCAACGATAACTTCATATTTTTATCATGATGCCGTTAAAGAATTTAAATGATATAAATAATATCAGAACAATTATAAAAGGAATGGGTCAGTGTCAGACATTATGAGCATCACCTCCAATATGAGCATTACCTTCAATATTAGTATCACCTCCAATCAATGTTCCGCACATCTAACTGTACAGGAAACAAATGAGTTCTTCCGGTAGGAATAACAGGAGTGACACCAATTACCAAAGAGTCTGCAGAGATGATGAGTTATAATGTCTTTCATAATGTCTTCCATTGTTACAGGAATCTTTTTAAAGTTTTAGGCCAGATTCTCATTTTACATGAAGTGTATATTTATTCATAAGTTTGGAATGTCAAGGGCGAGAGGTTTTTCTCACATATAGGAAGCAAGGTTTTTCCTGTTTATCGTAAGCAAAGTCATATACCCTTGACATCCAAAATATATCTTTTTTTCTTCATTTGAAGGTTCTCCAGAAACTAGTTTTACAGTATTATTATCTCTTCTATCTCTTCGCAATTATATCTTTATAATACATCACATATAAAGTAGCAAAGACTGAATAAATTACTGATTTAAAATCGCCTGTATTTCGGGATCATTCATATTTTCGGTTGTAACCATGGTAACACCGGTGTCCACTTCTTTTTTCTCAGGTGCTTTGCCGTTAATAATATCAACTATGATGCGTACACCTTCAGAACCCATTACAGTAGGCATCTGAACAGCTGTACCCTTGATGACACCTGATTTCAATCCGGACTTGATGTCGTCAGAGTTATCAAAGCCTACCACCACAATGCTGTCACTCTTGCCTTGCTCTGTAACTGCCTGAGCAACGCCAATTGCAGACTGATCGTTGGCACCCCAGATACCCTTCAGGTTAGGATATGCAGAGATAAAGTCAGTTGCCTGATTTGCTGCTACCGTAGGGTCGGAGTTACAGTACTGAACACCTACGATCTCAATATTCTTGTGGTTATTTTTAATTTCTTCTACGAAACCGGTTTCTCTGTCAACGGCAGTTTGAGTACCTGCTGCAAAGTTAATAATTGCAACCTGGCCTTCGTCGCCAATCAGTTTAGCCATCAGTTTGGCACATTCTGCTCCAGCCTGAATATTATTGGTAGCCAGGAATGCATCATATACAGGCTCTGAGATACCGGAGTCAATCATGACAACAGGACTACCGGCTTCCTTTGCTTTCTTTACAGGCTCAACCAGCGCATCCTTGTCACAGGCTGCAAGAATTATTCCGTCATAATCGTCGTTAATGCAGGTTTCTATTATCTGTACTTGTTTATCAATATCTGCTTCTGTCGGAGGACCAAGGTGAGTAATTTCAACGTTACCAAGTTCTTTCGCCTTTTCCTCGGCCGCACGTTTTACTGTCTGCCAATAAGGGGAATCCACCATCTTAGTGACCAGCGCAATTTTTATTGTCTTCTTTTCTCCACCTCCGGTATTGTCAGATGTGGTATTATCAGATGTGGTATTGTCGGATGAGGTGCTGCTCTTATCAGCTCCGGTCCCTGTTTCAGATTCATTGCCCTTACCGCCGCAACCTACAAGTATGGATGCAATGAAAATACATACCAGAAGAATGCTTAATACCTTTTTCATAAAATCATCTCCTTTTTATATTTTTATTTCTACCGCCTATTGCGGTTAATAACAGGTTTATATAGACTGTCTCTTTCTTCTTGCCGTATCGTACCATACACCTATTACAATAATGGTACCTATAATAACCATCTGTACAAATGCATCTACCTTCAGGAGATTCAGACCGTTACGCAAAACGCCCATTACAAATGCGCCTATTACCGTGCCCAGGATGCCTCCTTCGCCGCCCATTACTGACGTACCTCCAATTACTGCTGCTGCAATGCCCTCAAGCTCATAACCCTGGCCTGCGTTAGTCTGCGCTGATGCAAGGCGGGCTGCCAGAAGAATCCCGGCTATGGAGGATGTCGCGCCACAGATAATGTAAGCCATGAGCTTTGTTTTGATAACATTTATACCTGAAAGTCTTGCTGTCTCCTCATTAGAGCCAACCGCATAAAGCCGCCTGCCGAAACCTGTTTTTGAAAGTATAATTCCAAGCACGATAGCCGTAATAACCATAATAATTGTCGGAAAAGGAATCTTACCGAATATTGTTCCGCTGCCTATAAACCTGAATACGGAAATTATTTCTTCGTCTCCTAATGCCTGTATT
>JAMOAC010000355.1 GCA_023621975.1 Bacillota bacterium
TATAATTCAAAAAAGAAAGCAGGACCTTTTGAGGCGTAAAAAAATGATGGATGAAGGTGGAGCTGATATAGTAGTGAGCATACACATGAATAAGTTTGAGAAGCCTCAATACTACGGAGCTCAGACTTTTTATCCGCCCAATTCAGTAGAAGGGCAAAGGCTTGCCATAAGCATTCAGAAATCGCTGAGAGAAATTGTGGATCCTACCAACAAAAGAAGTGCCTTGGTAAAAAAGGAACCGATAATTATTTTGAGAGATTATAAGACACCTACCGTTATAGTTGAGTGCGGTTTCCTTTCCAATCCGGAAGAAGAAAAAAAGCTGCAGACGGAGGAGTACCTCAACAAAATTGCTTTTGCGATAACGGAGGGAATAAAAAATTACTTCAATTCCTCCGCCACTGCACAAAGCGAACCCCAGGCAGAGTAATATTGCAAACTGGGTAATACATTTTTGGATGAGTGAGGGATGTATATTGGAAAGAGGCGGTTTTGATTTAATTAATTTTAATTTCCGCCTCTTTTTTTGCCTGACTTTTATTGCCCGGTTTTCCCTGTCTTATTCAGGTTTCGGTTTCACCTGCCTTATTCAGGTTTTGGAAACGTGATTTCACCATCATAAATAAAAATAAAAAGCTATAAATAAAAGCCATGTAATAAAGCCATGGGAGACGCAAAAAGCCATGTGAAAATAAAGCCATATGAAAATGGCGGATTTTGATTGTGTATTGATTGTGTAATATGGCGTAATAGTTTAATCAATCAACAAATAACACAAAAATTTGTAATATTATTTGTAATATTAATAAAAAAACATACTTGACAATTCTTTAAAACACCGTTATCATATGATGTATAATAGAAATAAAGTTTACGCGATAAACAAAATTTAAAAATGAAAAACTTGATTGTAAAACATTAATATGAAAAACAAAATGAAAACATTTTTCTTTATGAATTCTCCAGGCAGTTATAATTCGATGAAACAAAATTAAAGTAATCGTACAAAGTAGTCATAATACACGGTCAAAGTAATCATAATACATGGTGAGAACAACTGAGACAGCATGATTTTTCCTCGCTAAACACAAAACATAAAATGCTCAACATATTTTTATGAGAGACGATGTTTATTTTGCAGGGTTAAAATCAATAAAATTACTGAAAATGGAGTATCCTAAGATTACAGAATTTCGTTATGACATGCTAACGTATGTTATAACTTAATTCCATACATATACCCAGGGCCCGGTTATGTATGCGAATATAATAAAAATACTGCATGGAGGTAATAAAATGAAAAAAAGATTATTTAGGTTCATGAACTTGGTTATTATGTCGCTGTTGGTTCTTTCGTTGCTTGCCACCGGATGTGCTTCCAAAGATACACAGGATAATGGAGACACGAAACAACCTGGTCAGGACGGAGGAGACAAAAAGACAGGTGTAGAATTGATCGTTGCATCGGTTAACAACGGACCTATGGTTACTATGAGCGAACTTTCTGATGAATTTACAAAGAAAACCGGAATTAAAGTCAGCTATGTCATGCTCACCGAAAATGATATCCGTTCAAAAATTCAGCAGGACGTTGCAGTAGGCGGCGGACAGTTTGACCTTGTTACTCTTGGAACTACCGACGCCGGAACATATCTGGATAATGGCTGGACCGTACCTCTTCAACCTTTATTCGATAAAATGACAGATGAAGAAAAAAAATGGTACGATTTTGATGACCTTATCAAAGCGAACATTCCTGCTTATTCATCAAGAACAAAGGGACTTGCTGCTATTCCGCTTTACGGCGAAAGTACAATGATAATGTACCGCAAAGACTTGTTTGAAGAAGCCGGACTTACAATGCCTGAGGAACCTACATGGGAGCAAATCTATGAATTCGCAAAGAAACTTCATAACCCTGAAAAGAACATAGTTGGAATGGCACTTAGAGGGAAACCCGGTTACGGAGAAAACATGTACATTTTCGGAACTATACTTTATGCATATGGTGCTCAGTGGTTTGACATGAACTGGCAGCCTCAATTACAGACAGATGAAATGAGAGCTGCATGGGAATTCTATAAAAAGCTCCAGAATGAGGCAGGAGCCAAAGACGTTACTTCAAACGGTTATACCGAGACTTTGAACCTTATGGCAAGCGGAAATGCTGCAATTTATTACGATGCTACGGTTTCTGCGGCAGTTTTTGAAGCTGATGATTCACCTATAAAAGGTAAAGTTGGGTATGCCATGTCACCTTCAGGCCCCGGCAAAGGAAATACACAGACAATCGGCGGATGGGGCATAGCAATTACATCATCAAGCAAGCATCAGGATGAAGCTTTCAAGTATATCACCTGGGTAACCAGCAAGGACTATGTTGAGCTTGTGGCAGAAAGAAAAGGCTGGATAAATGTGCCTTCAGGTGCACGTACTTCTACTTATACTAATCCGAAGTATAAAGAAGTGGCTAACTTTGCCGACATAACACTCAAGTCCTTGTCAAATGCTTCATTTGAAAGACCGGCAGTAAACGAAACACCGTATACCGGAAACTCGCTTCCGAATATTCCTGAATATCCGAGCATAGGTGAACAGGTTGGACAAATACTTGCAGATTATATATCCGGTGGCAGATCCCTTGATGATGCTTTAGCAGAAAGCCAGAGAATTGCTCTGCAGGCGATGAAAGACGGAGGCTACATTGACTAATATTAATCATCACGATGAATAGAGCCTGAAATTATCTGAAATAAATAAATATACATGCTCTATAATATAAGCTGCCTGGCTTATATTATAGGGCATGTATTAATAATAACAACAAAAATCGAATGACAGATATTGAAAGACATGCATTAATGGCAAAATTTATACCAAATTTATTTATATATTATATTATATTATAAGACAATAATAAGACAAAATTAATTAACAAGACAGATAAGAAATTATTTATTTGATGTTATGAAATTATTTAATTTCATATAAATAAAACAAAATTAATGAAAGCGGGTGAATCCCGATAATGCAATTAAGCAATAGCGTAATGCAAGCAAATAACAAGCCAAAAAGAAATATATCCCGATATCTTATTTTGCCTGCGATTATCTTTGTTGCTATAATAACACAAATACCTTTTATAATGACGATAATCATATCTCTTTTGAAATGGAATGTAAAAAGGCCTGACATACCAGTTACATTTGCCGGATTCGATAACTATGTCTATATATTTTCTGACGGCAATTTTTATAAAGTGCTGTTAAACAGCTTTACACATGCTGCTTTTTCACTGGCACTGTGCACTGTCCTGGGATTTCTGCTGGCGTTGTTATTCAATCGAAATTTCAAGGGGATCTATTTTGCTCGCTCACTCATTATAGTTCCGTATTTTGTCATGGAGTCAGTAGTGGGTATTGTATGGAAGACACTGATATTAAGCCCGTCTTTCGGTATTAATCAGGTGGTGGCTAATTTCTTCGGAGCGGAACCCATTGCGTTTTTTAGCAGCAAATTATCCCTTATTACTATTATTATTTTGACCGTATGGCAGTGGACTCCGTTTTTATTCATGATATTACTGGCAGGATTACAAAATTTATCCGAAGATGTTATTGAAAGCGCAAGAATTGATGGAGCACACGGATTGTCCATGCTTTATTATATCAAGATACCGATGATAAAAAATTACTTTATTGTAGGAATGATGTTTGGGTTAATAAATATATTGAAAGTATTCGGATTGGTTTTTGTAACGACACAGGGCGGTCCCGGTGTATCGTCCGCAAACCTTCCCTATTATGTTTACCGTACCGCATTTTATGATTGGCAGATGGGGCGTTCATCAGCTATTGCGGTTATAACCGTTATAATTACCCTGATAATCATTCAAAGCTTCTTCTATCTTATCAAGCGCAGGCAAAAAGGGGGTAAAGTTGCGTGAGCGCGAAAGTAAACAGAAAGGTGAAAAGCAATCTGACAACTTTGGCAACATGGCTGATTTCACTAGTATATGCTTTTCCCATACTTTATATGTTTGTAACAAGCATAAAACCAGAAGAAATGGTGGCACCACCCCGATGGACTTTTACACCCACCATGGAAAATTATGCTGCTGTTTTTTCAGGCGACCTGATACTGAATTTGGTCAATTCGGTTATCATTACGTTTGTTACGGTGTTGTTGGTTAATCTGCTTTCCCTGCCTGCAGCCTATTCCATAGTATTTGGGAATCTGAAAAAGGCAGAGAGCTATTACAACTGGTTTATTACAACTACATTATTGCCGGCTGTGGCAGTTGTAATTCCTATTTACCTGGCATTTAATTATGTGGGAATCCTTGATACGAGATTAGGGCTGATCCTTTTATACACAGGAGCAGGTGTGCCCCTTATGATATGGATGGTCAAAACATTTTTTGAAGATATACCCTATGAAATAATAGAAGCTGCGGATATAGACGGTTGTACCCGCCTGACCACGTTCTTTAAAATTATACTGCCACTCATCAAAGGTGGAGTTTTTTCCACTTCCCTGTTGGTATTCATTACGACATGGAACGAATTTTTCTTTGCGGTTAATATGACGTATTCAAAAGCGTCGACGCTGTCTGTTTACCTAAACAGGTTCCTCACCCAGCAGGGATTTTTCTGGGCAAAGATGAGCGCAGCGGCAACAGTTGTTGTTGTAATACCCATAATACTTGGGTTCTTTACTCAGAAGACTCTTGTTAAGGGCCTCACTGTAGGAGCAGTGAAAGGATAGGCTCGTATTATATAAACTTGTGCATGTACTATTTTGTGCATGCACGATATAAATTTGTGCAAAAATACTGTTTATTTGAGCAATTATATTATTTGAAAGGCTAATTATAATATTTAAAAGGCTTGGAAGTATTTCAGCCATTATATTATTTGCAGAATTTAAAAAGTTATATTATTTATGAAATAGAGCAGCCATATTATTTACAAAAAATGGAGTGTGAATTGCATGGATGGAATGATGACCGTTGCAATGATGAACAAGCCGGGTAGGTTCGATTTTGAAAAGAAGCCGATACCAAAAGTTAAACCTGATGATGTTTTGGTGAAACTTGAGTATTGCGGTATATGCGGTTCTGACATGCATTTGTTTGAGTTTGGATATATTGGTGAAAATCATGTGAAGGAGCCGATGGTGCTTGGACATGAACCTGCCGGTGTTGTTGTTGAGGTCGGATCAAACGTGAAAAATTTAAAAGTAGGCGACCGCGTTGCAGTAGAGCCCGGTATACCATGCTGGAAGTGTGAATATTGTAAAACCGGACGCTACAATCTTTGTCCAAATGTATATTTTTATGCATCCCTTCCCGTTGTTGAAGGGTGTTTCGCTGAGTATATAGCCCATCCGGCAAACCTGTGCTATAAACTTCCGGACAATGTAAGCACTCTGGAAGGGGCATTGATGGAGCCGCTGGCTGTAGGAATGCATGCGGCTTTGCAGTCAGGTATAAAAATAGGGTCAAAGGCAGTGGTAATAGGCGCCGGGTGTATTGGGCTGGTAACCATGCTTTCAATTAAAAGTATGGGGGTAAGGGACATTATCGTTGTCGACCTCATGCAAAACAGGCTTGACCGAGCCAGGGAACTGGGTGCTTCTGAGGTTGTAAATGCTTCTGAATGTGATCCAGTCAAAAAAGTTCAGGAATTGACCGGCGGTGGAGCTGATTTTGTATTTGAAACGGCCGGTTCTGAGACAAGCATGTTCCAGACGGCAAAAATGACAAAGCGTGGAGGAACAATAACGCTAGTCGGCTATACCAGAGACGGTGTCGCAAAAATGAACGTAAACTGGATTATTGACAATGAAATGACCATAAAGACAGTATTTCGCTACAGGAACATATACCCGATCATAATAGAATCCGTATCAAAAGGCGTTATACCGGTGAAAAAGATTTGGACTGCAATTAAAGGAACATTTTTT
>JAMOAC010000540.1 GCA_023621975.1 Bacillota bacterium
TATTACCCGCAGGCTCAAGATAAACAGGAAATATGCAGCTCTCATATCTCTTTTGTTTTTACTGCTTGTTATCGGTTCGGTGATTACATTAATTATTCTCAGGCTGATTAATGAAATTGAAGGTATAGTGGTTGCCATTCCAAATTATATTAACGATTTGATAGTTAATTTGAATTCCCTTTTCAATAAAGCGGTAGAGCTGTATGAATGGCTGCCCGATGATATTTCCGAGCATATCGGCACCATACTGTCCAATCTGTCATCATCGGTTATCTCCATATCAAGGTCAATTGCCGGGGGCGCTATTACAACTGCCGTATCAATACCCCATGCCATTGTGTTCATATTTGCTACAATAATGGCTACATATTTCTTTGCCAGCGACAGGGAAAAAATATACGGCTTCATCAAGGAACAGCTCCCCAAAAGCTGGATTGACGGGCTTTCCGCTTTAAAAAGCAATGCTTTTACAGCCATGTTCGGATATTTAAAGGCACTGCTAATAATCATGTGCATTACATTTACTGAACTCTTTATAGGGTTTACAATAATACGGGTTAAGTATTCCGCTTTACTTGCCCTAATAATCAGTTTTATAGATATTTTACCCGTACTTGGCACCGGAACGGTTCTGATTCCGTGGGGTGTCTATTCGCTGCTGACAGGAAATACAAGGCTTGGCATATCATTATTAATACTTTACATTATAGTACTTATAATCAGGCAAATAATCGAACCAAGAATTGTCGGAAACCAGATAGGCATTCATCCGTTGCTTACGCTTATAGCCATATATGTCGGGCTTAAAGCCCTTGGAGTCTTCGGAGTGATAGTCGGCCCTATAACATTCCTGCTTGTTAAAAACATAATTGCAGGTTTACTTAAAGGCAAAACTTTTAAAGAGCTTATACAAAAAGACTGATTCAAAAAGTTTTATTATGCATAAAATATCATATCAAGATGGGCGGGATGGTACATGTTTTCAAAGAATCCGGAAATAAAGCTTACAAGGAACAAAAGGAGCAAAAGAGATTTCAATATACCACATTATACATTATCGTATCGAAGTGTTAACAATGAGGACACAAAAAATACTGCGCACAAAATAATTTCAGCATTAAAATCAGACTGCGAAATAGTTATGGAAATTTCCAGTTCCATGCTGACTGTTTCTTATGCCGAAAGGGAAAGTTATGCCATGAAATTCCTGGATATGGCAAGAAATATGAATCTTGACTTCATATACAGGAAGTTGCCTTCAAGTGATGCCAACCCCTTGTTATCCCTGTTATTGGGCAGGAAAAACACAAGTTACAACCATCAAATACTTGTCAGAATTCCTGATGAAACATGGAACAGCAATGATTTCATATCCTCCCTTTCCGTTTATGGCGCAAAATATTATGTTATTGACAAAGTGCCGGAAGGGAAGGAATTTCTTGAAGAGCTGCAAAACATGACGGATGAGGAAAAGCTGGATCTTGCAAAAATAATTGTTTTTGATGTTGGATGTTACGGGACTATGGGTATTTTCACAAACAGCATGACAGAAGATGAAATTAAAGAAAAGCTGGGCATATGATAAACCCGGCTTTTCCTTTATTTTTGCGCCATTACTAAAAACATTTCGCTATCATCCGTACTGGCAATGGTTTTCATTCCTGCCTCGTGGCACCATTGGCTTATTACATCCGCAGATGGCAGGCAGTCGCAAGCTACGGTTTCGCCCAGGCTGCGGTGAAGTTTGTTTATTTCCTCCCTGCCCTGGGAATGGCAAATAGCAATACATCCGCCTGATTTGAGAAATCCCTTCATTTTCAAAATTGCAGCCTGCTTGTCGTTAAAATGCGGAAAAACAGAGTAACAAATCACCAAATCAAAAAAATCATGAGGCAAATCAACGGAACATATATCCCCTTCTATAAAATGAACATTTGGGTTTTTGAATTTTTTTGCTGCAACCTCAAGCATTTTTTCTGCAATGTCCACTGCATAAATCTCACCTTCATCCCCAATACGCCTGAGCAGGAAAGGAATAAGCACACCTGTCCCGGTGCCTACGTCAAGCACCTTTGCCCCCTTATTTACGCCGGTTTTGTCAAGTATAAACTCAATTTTTTTGCTGTCATGCACGCATATTTTATCCCACTTTTCTGCCAGCATGTTAAAATAACTTTTGTGATCCAATCGTATTTCCCTCTCTTTTCAATATATTGTTTTTTTCAAGAATCATAACAACCGGAGGAATAAAAACAAGCTGTATTGCAATGCCGGGTATGCTTCCCGTTATTGTGCCTATTATAAATGCAATGGGCCCGGGCAAATCTGCAGAGAACAGTGCTACAAGCACCCACACTGCAAGTGCTGCTGCAACTCTTCCTGAGATCATGCTGCATATCAGAGAAATATAAACGTTCATTTTGAATTTTCTATAGAACATGCTGGCAACCACCGCATATACGGAAAGCTCGAAAATCATATACACCATTATTGGAAAAAGCGGGGGCATACCTGTCAGTAAAGAGCTTAACAAAGGCGTTATTGCTCCTACGGCTGCAGCAAAAGGCATGCTCAATGAAAAACCTGCCAAAAGTACGGGTATATGCATGGGCAAAAAAACTTTCCCGTTGTTGACAAGATGAAATACCGACGGCAACACAAGCCCCGCTGCAACAAAAAGTGCTGAAAGTACAAGTTCTCGTACAAATTTATTTCTCATGAATCTACTCACCTCGTAAATCTAATTGTAAATATAAATATATTACATTTTTGCAAAAAATAAAACCATAAAGCTTACCGTTTTGCGGCAACCTTTATGGCCTCGGTATCCTTAACATCTTCTGCCTAATGCTTTCATGGCTTCAGGTTATATTTTAATCTCTTATTTTTTACTTTATATTATTTTTGAAAGCATATATGGCTGCCTGCGTTCTGTCAGATACCTGCAGCTTTTTAAATATATTTGAAACGTGATTTTTCACGGTTTTCTCGCTTATATACAGTTTTTTTGCAATTTCCTTGTTAATCAAGCCTTCGGCTATCAGCTTCAGCACTTCTATTTCTCTTGACGTAAGATTAACTTTTTCATGTTTTTCCTTCTCGCGAAGGGTTAGCCTGTTAAATTCCCTTATCAGTTCCTTGGTCATATTGGGTTGTATGTAAGACTGCCCCTCATATACATGCCTGATTGCATCAACCAGCATGGACGGCTCGGCGTCTTTAAGCACATATCCTTCCGCACCGAGTTGCAGTGTTTTGAAAAGGTATTCACGGTCCTCGTGAATTGTAAGCACAACAATTTTAGGGCAGCTGCTATCCTTCTTCAGTTCCTCTATCGCCTGCAATCCGTTTTTTCCGGGCATGTTAATATCCATCAGAACAACATCAGGCTTGTATTCTTTTGAAAATCTAACAGCCTCATCTCCATTGGAAGCCTGAGCAACAACTTCTATGTCATCTTCAAGTTCAAGTATCTGTTTCAAGCCCTGACGCACCATTGAATGGTCATCAGCTATCAGAACCCTTATCATCTATACCCCCCTCTTCTTTAGATAAAGGTATTGTTATATCTAATCTGGTTCCTTTTCCTGGTTCTGAATTAATAAGGAACTCGCCGCTTAGAAGTTCCACTCTTTCTTTCATGCTATACAGGCCAAAACCCTTGTTTATGTCTTTTTCAGATTTTTTCAGATCCTCAATTCTAAATCCTTGTCCGTCATCATATATATACAATCTAATTTGATTTTCCAGGAACTCCAGGTTTACAACAACATTTTTGGCATTTGCATGTTTTTTGACGTTGCTGATTGCTTCCTGTACTATTCTGAATATCGTAAGCGAAATTTCCGACTTGATATTGCAACAGGTTCCCTTGGCCTTGAAAGATGTATTTATGCCTGACTCTTCCTGGAATGTCAGCAAAAACTTCTGAAGCGTGGGAAGCAATCCCAAATCATCAAGGGACATTGGCCTTAATTTATATATAATCTTTCTTATATCCTGGAGGCTGTATCTAACAATTTTCTTGAGGTTTTTAAGTTCCTCTCTCGCCCTGTCCACATCTATGTCAATAAGCCTCTCACATATCTCTGCCTTAATAACTACATTTGACATGGATTGTGCAGGGCCGTCATGAATGTCCCTTGCCACTCTCTGCCTTTCCTCTTCCTGCGCCTTAATGATTCGAAGGCCAAAAAGTTGCCTTTGCCGTATATCCTCAATTTGTATGCTCATTTCCTTGAGATTTCCGGATAAATATTCCAGTGCAACACCTATGTGGGAAATAAGGTTTTCTGCTTTCTCTACAATTTTAGTGGCCTCTTTTAATCTCACCTCCAGGTCATTTCTCCTTTTTATCAAATGCTGTTCCTGCTCGCGTTTTACTGCAAGCTCTATACGTAGATTATCGGCCTTTTCATACGCTTCCTTTAGTTCTTCCTGAGAATATCTGTCGAAATATTTGTTTACATGGGCAAGTTTTTTCTTGCTTTCTTTTAGTTCCTTCTCCAAATTATCTACAGTATTGACAAGTTCGCCAATCTGGTTCTTTATATACTGAAGTTCTTCCTCCAGTCTTTTGCATTCCCTCCTGGCACTTTCAGCTATGTCATATATCTCATTCTTGCTTACGTCTATTGCATCAATGGTCCTTTTTATAATTTCATCAAGTTTGGCTAGATCAACTTTGTAATTATGCATAATACTACCCCACACACAACAAATCTAAATTTCCATTAACCGCCATGTCTATTATATCATAACTGTCACATGTAAAAATAAAAATTCATATTTTTGGGTTAATCTTACGTTTAAAGTTCTTGTATTAATTTTCCATATAATTGTAACAAAAAATTTATTGACAATCTCGATGCACATCCGTATAATATATAATTGTCCGCCAGGTTAATTGGCAAGAAAACAAGAAGATATGCGCCATTAGCTCAGCTGGCAGAGCACCTGACTCTTAATCAGGGTGTCCGGGGTTCGAGCCCCTGATGGCGCACCAGAATAAAAACCGTCTGACAAAATTGTCAGGCGGTTTTAGTTTTTTGCTGATATTTATATGCCTGTCTTCCATTGACACTCATTTACATTTATGCTAGAATATTCTTGAGGCATTTCGCAAAATATTTTTTTGCGAAATGCCTCGTTGCATGTATTCGGGTTTTCCATTAAAAGTAAAGGGAGAGTTTAAAATGAGCGGTGCTGTTATATCCAGGGCAACATATGAATACCTTGTACAACACCTAGTAAATATTGAGGATGAAAAAACCAACGTGATAAATGAATTTTACCCTGAAGAAACATTCGAAAAAAGGGAGTTCGAGAAATTTATTGCTGATTATATATCAACTATAGAATCCTTTTTGGAAAAAGCTTCAGATAACAGTCGAACAGAGCTGCATCTCCCTTTTGTGACTATAGGAAGCATTGTTGAAATTGCAGAAGTGGATTCCGGTGAATTAAGCACTGTTCAGATTGTGTCCCCATTCTTTGATAAAAACATCACGGACGTGGATTGTGCATCCTATTTGTCACCCGTAGGAAAAGCCCTGCTTTTGAAAAGAGTTAATGATAAAGTAAAGGTTTCAACACCTATCGGAGAATTTAACTATACGGTTAAATCCATAAAAATTCCTGCAGAACAGTAATATTGAGACGGAGACAGATCAGTATGAAATAAGGATATACTTCATATGAATCTGTCTCCGAATATTTTACTTGGCCTTACCCAGTTCATCTAAATTATATGGTGTTTCCTGATATACATAGTAATTAAGCCAGTTGCAGAAAAGCAAATTGGCATGGCCTCTCCAATTAACTATGGGCTCTTTGGTAGGATCGTCATCAGGAAAATAATTTTTGGGTATTTGTATATCTATGCCCTTGGCTATATCGCGCTCATATTCATACTTTAATGTCAAAGGATCATATTCAGAGTGCCC
>JAMOAC010000014.1 GCA_023621975.1 Bacillota bacterium
GGGTACTCGGAAGAAGATATAGCTGAGGCATTGCAAATAGGCCGGTGATATGTTTGAAAATAGAAATACGTAATGAAAATTATTCGAAGCAGCGTAAAATTATATGAGGCACAAATTAAATTATTCGTAAATTATGCGAACATATTATATGAATTATATGAACGAAACTGGGGACAATTTCTCGTATGCGGAGAGTTGTCCCCTTTTTGTCATTTTATGATGTCAATATCCTTTTCCTTAAGCGCTTGTCTCAGAGTAAATATCACTCCATATTTTTACACTGCTACCGTTAATTTTTAAAGATAAGTAATGATACTCTCTCATGGGTTGGCGTAAAAGCTCTCCTGCAGCCTCATCCTTATTTGCAGAATCCTGTTCTTTTCATGGATTTTGGAAAATGAAAAAATTACAAATACACTTTTTTGCGGTAGGCGCCCTCTATCTTACCTACTCCGTATCCATAACAAAATGACTGGTACATACCTTCGATTATAAGTGAGCTCAAATACTCCCTTTCTTCCTTATTGAGGCCTTTGTCCATTGCTTGCATGAAATTTCTCATCTTATCCGCTGCAACAAGCTTGATTGCTTCCCTCGTGCCTGAAAACTCATTGTCAAGCCTTTTCCTGGCCTGTTTGAGGTATTCTCTCATTGTCTTTTCAAAATTGCTGCTGTCAATATTATTGTAATTATCCGCCATACCACATCCTCCTTATAGATACTTATATCTAAATTTTCCCATTATGGCGGATAAATTATACATTTCCTCAACGCATAACAGGGGATGACAGGAAGTTGACAAGTGAGGTAACAGCTGCGTTGACAGGGGACGCGTGAGGGTGTGACAGGGACGCAGGTGTGACAGAGGATGCGGGTATGGCAGGGAACCGTCCCCTGTCAGCTCTTTTCCTGTCAACTTCTACCTCGTAATCAATCCATCTCGTTCCTTTGCAGACAGTCTTATAGGAACCATTATTGCCTTTCCGGTCTCCTGTGAAAGATGTGTAACGTTTATTACGTCACCGGGATTTTTTGAGTATATATAGGTCCTCAGCTGCATCATTGTATGCATATCGATTCCGTCTACCTGCAATATTATACAGCCTTTACGAATGCCGCTCTTATGCGCCGGCCCGTTTTCATCTACTTTTACCACATAAATGCCTTTGTCCAGTTTAAGATTCTGTTTCAAATACGGTACCGCTTCTTTATCGTACGCAAATACACCCAAATAGGGCTCAATAAACTCTCCTTTTCCTATAAAATGGTTTATTATCGGTATTGCAACATTTATAGGTATGGCAAAACCTATTGCCTCTGCACTTGCCACTTTAATAGTATTAATGCCGACAACTTCTCCTCTGGAATTAAGGAGCGGGCCACCGCTATTGCCCGGGTTTATGCTTGCATCCGTCTGTATCAAATCTTCCATGTAGTTTACGCCGTCTTCGGTTTCAATTTTTATTGTCCTGTTGAGCGCACTTATAATGCCTGACGTTACCGTCCTCTGGAACTGAAGCCCCAGAGGGTTTCCAATCGCTATAGCCGCTTCGCCTACCTGAAGCTTGGTTGCATCCCCGAGCGGAATAGGTGTCAGACCCTCTGCCTCAATCTTAACAACAGCCAGGTCCAGCACAGGGTCGGACCACTTGGTGACGCCGTCAACATTTCTTCCGTCTGACAGCGAGACAATAATCCTTTTGTTCTTTCCGCCCGCTACATGATGGTTTGTAAGTATATATCCGTCTTCGCTTACAATTACTCCCGAGCCCACTCCCCATTTTTCTGACAAATCGCTGTCAAATATGGAATCGCCGTCTACCCTCAGGACGGAAATACCCACAACACCCGGCGAAGCACTTTTTGCAACCCTGGCTGCAACAGGGCTGTCTACTTGTGTTTCCGCCGCGATCTGCTGAGGCTGCGGCATGTCCTCCGTAATTTCCAGCGGAGGTGTTTTAGTATCGTCCCTGTCCCTTGACAAATATCCTGAAGCCAAGGCAAGTAATACCACACATACACCTGCAGAAGTAATAATTGAAGTCAGTAAATATTTAAGAAAACCGCTACCTCTTCTTCTCTGCTCCAAGTTGACCATCCTTTTGCACATGCCCGCATAATGAAAATGCAGGCATTATGTTATTTTCACAAATTATTATTTCAGTAAAAGGGCAAAATAATGCAGCCAGGGAATAAATTAAACAAAGATCGAGTAAATTGAAAGATTGAATAAATTAAAAGACTAAATATATCAGAGGCAAATTAAATAGGTTAAACAGATAAAACTAAAATAGAATAGAAAAATTCAGATAAAAAAATTTAAAATTTTACGGCTTAAGCTTTAGGTTTTTAGTTTAAGATGATTTGAGATTTGGGATCTAAGTTTAAGTTTTAGGTTTAAGTTTTAAGCTTGAGTTTTAATTTAAGTTATAAGTTCCAGGTTTTAAAAAATTTGGAACTCACGATTCAATATTTATGACGTTTACAGATTTACGACGATTTACGATTTATGATTTATATGATTTATGATCTGAGATCAGGATTTATGATTTATATCTAAAACCTGAAATATAAAGATTTTAAAATTTATGATTAACAGGCTAACATTTTTTCAGATTAAAAAGATTAAAAAAGATTAAAAAAATTAAAAAATTCAGAAAGATTAAAGAACTAAAATATTATAAAAGGCTATTAAAATATTAAAAAGGCTAAAGGATTAAAATTTATCACTATAAATTTAACGCTAAAAAACAATAAAAATTAAACACAAAGCATTAAAAAGCCAAACAGACAAAAAAGATTAAGAAAGATCGTTATTGTTACTCTTTATTATTTTCTTCACACTTTTCTCAAACTTTGGTCTGGGAAGCATTACCTGATGTGAGCAGCCAAGGCATTTGATTCTGAAATCCGCTCCCGTTCTGGTTATCTCCCACTGCTTACTTCCACAAGGATGCTGCTTTTTAAGCTCGACAATATCACCTATTGAGAACTTATCAGCCATCACGGCCACCTCCTTCCGCTATCCTTTGTAACTCAGGAACCTTTCCCTGTCAGAAAAATTCTATATTTTCCCTGTCAAACTCGTCCTTAATAAGCCTTTTTATTCTCCTTTCAACATCCCCCTGCTTGTTTGGCAGCGTCATTGCAAATATCCTCAGCTTCATGTTTCTGTCTTCCAGGCTGGTAATACCCTGAACTACGGGCTTTTCTACAATAACCGAACTGAATTCCTCCGAAACTTTTTCACAGACCCTTTGAGCAGCATCAAACGCCTTTGCAGTATCTACGCTGTATGCAACGGGTATATCCACTATTACGGCTTTATTTCCTCTTACATGGTTTATAACTTTTTTAATTTCCCCATTGGGAATTATATAAAGGTCTCCATTGGAATTCCTGAGTTTTGTGGATCTCAGTCCGATTTCCTCAACTTTCCCGGTCAAACCGTCCAAAGTAATTATATCCCCTACGGCAAACTGATCTTCCATTATAATGAAAAAACCGGATATAAAATCTTTTATCAGGCTTTGCGCACCCAGGCCAACAGCTATGCCTCCGACTCCCGCCGCAGCAAGTACGGATTTAAGCTGGAACACGTCCGACAAGATAGCAGTACCGCTTATCAGGTAAATTGCATACTTATAGACACTTACTGAAAGGGAAGCCATGGTATCAATCTTTTTAACATCCTTATTAAATTTAAGAGACTTCTGCCTTTGAAAAAGCTTGCGGATAAGAATGCTCCCGATCTTTATAAAAATTATGGAAATTGCAACTATTATAATAATTTTCAGCAAGCCGGCCAACGGGGCATAAAACTGGCCCAGGTACCGTCTTAAAAGGTTTTCATCAATTAATAAATCCCACATAACAACCTCCGCATATTTATTATACTTTTTGGTATCTGCTTTTCAGGTAAAGGTCAGAAAAGTGAAGAAACGTCCCCTTTTTCTGATGAACGTCCCCGCTTCTTTTCCGCTGCCGCTACAAAAGCCTCAAACAGCCTGAGATGCACAGGATTCTCCCTCCACATCAGCTCGGGATGCCACTGTACACCTACAGCAAAAATATGGTCGTCTTTATGCTCGATTGATTCTATGATTCCGTCAGCAGCCCAGGATGTAGCTTTAAAGCATGGGGCCACATCTTTCACTGCCTGGTGATGAAAAGAATTTACATCAGCGGAATCTCCTCCGAAAGCAGTACCTACTGTTGACCCCTTCTCAATGCTTATGCAGTGGGTAGGATACCACCTGGGAGCATTTTGTGAGTGCTTTATAAGCTCACGGTCTTTTATCTGCAGGAATATATCCTGATACAGAGTGCCTCCAAGGGCTACGTTCATTACCTGTATGCCCCGGCATATGCCGAGCAACGGCTTGTTAAGCTCTACAGCCCTTTTAACAATATACATCTCCATCCTGTCCCTGTGGGGTGAAATCTCTCCGTTATACGGCCTGTTGCACTCCCCGTAGTGTACGGCATCCATATCACCCCCGCCCGACAGGAGGAAGCCGTCAAACCTCAGCACCATCTCATCAAGAAGTTCCTCATCAACGATCAGAGGCAAAAGTACGGGCAAACCGCCTGCTTCAGCAACTCCCTCAATATAACCGTCCTTGATATATGTGAGCCTTTTATCGTAGTCATACCATGGGGTTATGCCTATCAAAGGTCTGAACCTGCTCATAATATACATCCCCACTCAAAAACAGGATACTATTATATATTATTCAAAAGGCCCCGCCAGGAAACATGGTTTTTCATTTAATATTTCTTCTATATTTCTTCTATATTTCTTCTAAATTTGTTTTAATATTTCTTCAAATACTGGTCAAGTTCCCATTGGGTCACCCTTACCCTGTAATCATTCCATTCCTTGTTCTTTGCCTCCACATACTTGGTAAAAATATGTTCTCCAAGGGTTTCCCTCATAAGGCTGCTCTTTTCCAATTCATCCACAGCTTCCTTCAGATTTACCGGAAGCGAGCTTATATCTTCCTCAAACCTCTGCGATTCCGACATTTTGTAAATATTCTTATTGACGGGCACCGGGGGCTGTATTTTATTCTCTATGCCGTCCAGACCTGCCCTGAGTATCACTGCCAATGCAAGATACGGATTGCACGAGGGATCCGGGCTTCTCAGTTCCACCCTTGTGGCATCTCCTCTTGCTGCAGGAATTCTTATAAGCGGGCTCCTGTTCTGTGCAGCCCATGCTATATATATGGGTGCTTCATATCCCGGAACAAGCCTCTTGTATGAATTTACCAGGGGATTAGTAATTGCGGTAAAGGCCCTGGCATGCTTCATCAGCCCGCCTATAAACCAGTAGGCCTCCTGGCTGAGCTGCAGTTCATCATCAGGGTCATAAAAGACATTTTTTCCGTTATTGAATAATGACGCGTTTATATGCATGCCTGAACCGTTTATGCCGAAAATAGGCTTTGGCATAAATGTGGCATGAAGACCGTGCTTCTGTGCTATGGTCTTGACAACCAGTTTAAAGGTAAGCACTGCATCGGCAGTAGTAAGCGCGTCATTGTACTTGAAATCAATTTCATGCTGGCCGGGCGCAACTTCGTGATGTGACGTCTCTATTTCAAATCCCATCTCCTGCAGGGCCAACACCATATCTCTTCTTGCATCTTCTCCCCGGTCAACGGGGCCAAGGTCAAAGTACCCCGCCTTATCATGAGTTACAGTGGTGGGATTTCCTTCATCGTCTGTCAAAAACAGAAAGAATTCGCACTCAGGGCCTACATTGAAAATATCATATCCCATTTCTTCCGCTTTTTTCAGGGCCCTTTTCAGGACATATCTGGGGTCTCCCTCAAAAGGCGTTCCGTCAGCTTTATATATATCACATATCAGCCTTGC
>JAMOAC010000442.1 GCA_023621975.1 Bacillota bacterium
ACGGCTTTCGTGACTTCGTCTGCTCTGCCGTTCATTATGCCCACTACAAAACTTACAACAATCATTCCAAACCAGATATAATTAAGCATATCGATACCTGCCTTGTGCCAAATGCCACTTGTTAATTTTTATGATTTAATTATTTATATGATTCAGTAATTTATATGATTCAGCCTGCACAACTATTCTAATCCAAAAATTTTCATCAATTACACATGTTACTAATTGAATTTTTGTGGGAATAATATAAAATATAAATATAGAAATTTTAACCATAACATTTTTTTGAATTTCTTAAAAATAATTGTTGACGTTTACTGGAATTTATGGTACTATAAGAAAAGAGAAGTTTGTCGAATACTGTAAATTTAGGGGAGGAAGGTTAATATGAAATCTACAGGTATTGTAAGAAAAGTTGATGAGCTTGGTAGGGTTGTATTGCCAATAGAGCTCAGAAGAACACTTGATATCGCTGAAAAGGATGCATTGGAAATCTACGTCGACGGAAATACAATTATTCTCAAGAAATACGAACCGGCATGCATTTTCTGCGGAGATGCCAAAGATGTTACGGTTTATAAGAACAAGAACATCTGCCCTAATTGCCTGAAAGAGTTGAAAAATAGCTAAGAAAATAGTTGATTAGCGGCGCTAAAAAGTCAGTTGTGATAAATTAATAAATAAAGGGGTTTGACTGGGTCAAATCCCTTTTTATTAATTTATTATTCTTCCGTCATAATCAGGCTGTTATAAACTTCCCTTTTGCTTAATCCCCTGTCTTCTGCCACTTTTTTTATGGACTCTTTCCTGCTGAATCCCTGCTCCATGTACATGTCCACATGCTCTTTGAGACTGATGCCGTCCCATTTTTTCCTTTCGGCATCAATCAGCTCCTTTTTATCGGCACCTTCCAACACAAGCACAAACTCACCTTTCGGAGATTCATTGGAATATAATGAAATCGCTTCGCTTAAAGTACATCTTACAACCTGCTCAAACTTTTTTGTCAGTTCTCTTGCTATTACTATTCTCCTGTCTCCAAGCGCATTATACAGGTCATTCAGGGTATATATGAGCTTGTGGGGCGCTTCATACAGGACAATGGTGCGCACCTCATTTTTCAGTTCCTCAAGGCGTTCCCGCCTCTGCCTTTTGTTCATGGGAAGAAAACCTTCGAAAACAAAGCGCCCGGTAGGCAAACCTGATATTACAAGTCCGGTTATGGCGGCTACAGGTCCCGGAATCATTGTGACATCAATGCCGTTATCTACAGCAAGCCTTACAAGATCTTCCCCGGGATCTGATATTCCGGGGGAGCCTGCGTCGGACACTACAGCCACGTTCTTTCCTTCAAGCAGCAATTGTATAATATAGTTTCCCTTTTCCACCTTATTGTGCTCATAATAACTTGTCAGGGACGCCTTAATGCCATAATGGTTGAGCAGCTTTAATGTCTGCCTCGTATCCTCAGCCGCAATAACATCCACTTCCTTCAACGTCTTCAAAGCCCTGAACGTAATATCCTCGAGGTTGCCGATGGGAGTTGCCACAAGGAACAATGTACCCGCTTTAGTCAACTTCTTTCACCTCTCTGCTGTAAATCCTGTTTATCTCCTCGGAATAATTGCCGTTTTCGTCATATACATAGAGCGGCTCCATCATCTTTAATTCAGGATTTCCGTTCTTAATTCCTCTTATAAGCAGCAGGTTTGGCTTCCTGTAAGGCGACGGATGGACAAATCTCAAATATTTGGGTTCTATTTTCCATGCTCTCATCAGGCATATGATATCAGCAAGGCGTTCCGGCTTATGAACCATTGCAAACCTGCCGTAAGGCTTAAGCAGTTTGCTGCTTGTACGTATTACATCTTCAAGAGAGCAAAACAACTCATGCCTGGAAATTGCCTTGGTATCTGACGGATTGACGATTCCACCGCTCTTTTTTATGTATGGAGGATTGGTTACCACGGCATCAAAGCTGGCAGGCTTAAAGTGGTTAAAAGGGTCCCTGATGTCTCCCCACACAATTTTTACCCTGTCCTGCAAATCATTGAGCAAGACGCTCCTGGTAGCCATTTCAACCATCTGCTCCTGGATTTCAAGCCCTACGAGCAATTCCGCCTGAGTTTTGCCGGCAAGCAGGATGGGAATGATTCCCGTACCTGTCCCCAGGTCAATAACCCTGTCGTTTTTTCTTACATCGGCAAAGTCAGCAAGCAGGACAGCATCTATACCAAAGCAGAATCCGCCTTCTTTCTGTATCAGCTTCAGGCCTCTGCACTGCAGATCATCTATTCTTTCATCGCTGTTTAACCTGACATCCAAACTCTTGAATCCTCCATATGCTAAATTAGGATTTTTGACTGATATTTACGGACAACAAAAGGGCTGCAAATATCAAAATATAAATAAAGGGCTGTACAGGAATACAGCTGTATATTCATCCTGGACAGTCCCCTTATTCATTATTGTTCATAACTTCCTACATTATGTAGCGAAGTTATGCAAATATGCTATTGCCATATGCAACGTTTGAAATTAGCGCTGCTCTATAGCATCAGCAGGACATACACTTGCGCATGAACCGCAATCAGTGCAAACATCTTCGTCTATTACGTATTTGTCATCACCTGCAGAAATGCATGAAACAGGGCATTCAGCCTCACAAGTACCGCAGCTGATACACTCGTCAGTTATAAAGTATGCCAAGCCAAGCACACCCCCTTGATTATTCGCTGCAGCCAACGTATCGTTATTTATATATCAATTAATTTTGGCTGGCTATAATATTTTACCACTAATAAATAATAATGTGAACTGTTTTTTTACAATCTTAATCCTCCGGCTTAATCCTCCAGTTCTTTCAATGACTCCAGGTCCTCATCGGTGGTATCATCTTTCTGTTCTGTATCTTTAATAACCTTTATATCATCCAGGCTGTAAACTTCAAGGTCAGTCTCGTTGCCTTTATCCAGTTTCACCTTTACTTTCTCCCTGATGAGGCTTACCTCCATAACTACCCCCTGCCCTCCGGGGGTTTCAACCAGGGCACCTACATGGGGGGCCTTCTTCAGCAATTCCTCATAAGCCTCCTGTTCATACTTAAGACAGCACATGAGCCTGCCGCATGTTCCTGAAATTTTGGTGGGATTCAGCGACAAGCCCTGTTCCTTTGCCATCTTGATTGAAACGGGCTGGAATTCCCCAAGGAAGGATTTGCAGCAGAGCACCCTGCCACATACTCCTATACCGCCCATCATTTTTGATTCATCTCTCACACCGATCTGCCGCAGTTCTATCCTGGTCTTAAATACTGCAGCCAGGTCCTTTACGAGTTCCCTGAAGTCTATCCTGCCGTCCGCGGTGAAATAAAAAAGTATTTTGTTATTATCAAAGGTATATTCCACATCAATCAGCTTCATGGCAAGGTTGTGCTTCTTTATTTTCTGCAGGCAAATCTCGAAAGCTTCCTTCTCTTTCTTCTCATTTTCTTCATAATGCTTTTTATCTTCCTCTGTAGCTATCCTGATGACCTTTTTCAAAGGCGCTACAATCTTATCCTCTGAAATTTGCCTGTTCGGTATGACAACCTGCCCGAATTCTATACCTCTGGCGGTCTCTACAATTACATAGGTATTTAATTCTATATTAAAGTCGCCAGGATCAAAATAATATACCTTACCTGCTTTTTTGAACCTGACTCCTACTACGTTCACCATGTTACAACTCCTCCTGAAGTTTCATAAGCATTACTTCTATTGAAAGTTGAAAATTAACATTTTGCCTGATGTTTTTTCTTGCAGTTTCCAACGTATTGATATCGGCCAAAATCTTTTCAGCCGAAAAATCTTGAATATTATCTAATATAATATCCTTTTTGTCAGAATTAATCAACAAATAAACATTTCCTGTTTCTTTTAAAACAAGCATGTCCCTGTATACAGTAAGCATAATGTCCAGTATTGTGTCCAGTATGCTTTTATTCTCCTCAAAAAAACGATATATCTCAAATACAGAATATAGCCCGGATTTTCTTATTTTAAACAATATTTCTACGGTCTCGTCCCTTAACCTGCCAAACTCATCAGAACCGGCCAATTCAAGGGCCTTACCGATGATACCGCCGGAATAGGAAACAATAAAATTCGTATTAGCCGGCTTTGTCCCAAAATTTTTTATTAAAGCTTCCCTTATCTCATCATCGGAATTTTTCCTGAAATCAAACCTGACCGAGCGGGAGCGCAAAGTTTCAAGAAGGGCATCATAGGCTGATGTTGTAAGAATTATCACTGCATATCCGGGAGGCTCTTCAAGAGTCTTCAGCAGGCAGTTCTGGGCTTGCTCCGTCATGTTCTCTGCCCCGGATATCAGGTATACCTTTTTCGGTGAATACAACGGCTTTTTTATAATATCTTCCTGCATCTGCCTGATTGCATCAATGCCGATGCTTGCACCCTGGGCTTCAATGTACGTAAAGTCAGGATTGGATCCTTCCCTGTAAAGCCTGCACGACATGCATTCACCGCAGGCAGCAGAACCCTGCCTGTTTCCGCAAAGCAGTATTCCTGCAAATGCCCTCGCAACGGTCTTCTTACCTATACCTGCAGGCCCGTTAAAAATATAGGCGTGCCCAACACGCCCGGTCTCAATGCTCCTTTTAAGGCTATGCAAAATATCCTGCTGTCCGATTATACCGTCAAAATTCATACATCCTGCTCCTTTAAACAACGCAATACATATTACATGAGTATATCCATGATAAGCCCTCTGATATCGTCAAGCCTCTGCAAAATCCTTATGTTATCCTTCTGCTCGCTCAGAACTTCCTTCGTCAACTGGTCCAATTCTTCGTTGATCTTTTTTATAACCGCATAAACCCTGTGCCTTCCTCTCCTGTCCAGGAAACTCCTTTTGAAAAACCTGTAGGAATCGCTTACCACTTCGGCAAGAAATTCAGAAATCAGCCTCTTATATACCATTAGCTCCATGATGTTTATATTCTTGCCTAATTTTTCCCCTTGCTTTGCAATACTGTCTGCAAGCTCTTTTATACGCACTTCATAGTTCCTGGATTCAACATGTTTTAAATTGCTCCAGAAATTCATTTCGGAGCCGCCGGTGCTCTTCTTTTCATCCTTAAAGTGCAACCCGGTTACAGAAGATGTGTTTCTCAACGTTTTGGTTATTTTCATGGTTCTCACCTTTTATACTTTTTCAAACCTGTCAACATTAAGCACAAATATTGTAGCCCCGCCAACCACCACTTCTACAGGATATGGGATGAATACGCCTCCGATATTGCCGGGCGTTACCGAAGAGTTAATGATCTGCTTCCTGCTTTTGCAGCCTTTTTTAATTATGTCAATAACAGTGTCAAGCTTTTCCTCATCAACACCTACCAGCAGGGTGGTATTACCCGCCTTCAAAAAGCCGCCGGTCGAACAAAGCTTTGTAACACCAAACCCCTCTTTGTTCAGCTCTTCCATTACCCTGGGGCCGTCATCGTCATGCACGATTGCAAAAACCAGTTTCATCTTTCCAACCTCCTTTTAAAGATTTTATCCATTTTATTAAAATGCATATTAAATCACACCAGCGTATCAAGCCACTTTCGTATTTCCTTTGAAATTTCTTCTACAGACCTGCTGCCGTCTATTGTTTTTATCCTTTCAGGATAAAGGCACGCAAGCCTTTTATAACCTTTATATGCTTTCATGTGAAATTCCATACCTTCTTTTTCTATCCTGTCTGCCGCTGATGATGCCATTCTTCTCTTTAGTGCAATCTCAGGGCTTACGTCTATAAAAAATGTTATATCCGGCATAATTCCGTCAATTGCAGCTTTGTT
>JAMOAC010000059.1 GCA_023621975.1 Bacillota bacterium
TGCTGGTGAATAAAAACATACCACGGCCTCCGTCCGTGAAGTCCAGCATGTAATCAACTTCCTCACATACATCTTCAACAGTTCCAAAAGGCAGGGTTCTTGTAACACTCAGTCCCGTAAAGAAAATCAATTCTTCTCCTTTCCTGCTTCTCAGCTTTTTAAACTCGTACGGGTCCACACCAACTTCATACTGAAATCCCTGAAGGCCGCTGAAACCAATATCGATAAAGTCATTGACAACAGGCCTTACATCCCCGTCACAATGGTGCACAAAGCGGACCCCCTGATCCACCAGCGGTTCAATAATCATTTTTACAGTTGGAAAATAATACTCTCTTAGAAATTCAGGGGACACCATGAGCCCTTTGTTGTTGCATACATCTTCGCCACAGAACATTATCGGAACCAAATTATATTCTTTATAAAGCCTCGCCAGTATCTTCGCGCGTTCTCTTGAACAAACGCTCCTTGCCCACCATATTTTGTGCACTGCTTCCGGATAAAGTGCACAGGCCATGAGAAAAGCCTTATATCCGAATTCGTGATACAAGGGAAAATGCCCTCCGATTTCCCAAAAATTCGGGATAGGCTCTATGCCTTCCCAGTTTGAAAAGGCATTTTCAAAGTAATCCCTGTAATGTTTCTCCTCCGCTTCACTGTTGAAATCTTTAAGAATCTCTTTTTCACTGTCGGGGAGCTGTTCGGCCCTCTCAAGGAGTGCTTCAGGTTCAACGTCCTTATGCTCGCTGTCCAGCACCGCATTTCCGCTTCTAATCTCTTCCAGCTTCTGCGGAATTATCGGCATAACCATTCCGTCAACACCAAGGGCGAGGTTTGCCTTAACAACCCCTTTCAATGGGTTTTTCAAATACTCTTCCACACTTATTCCCGCAATATAAGCCAAATTTTTAACACCGTTCATCCATCCGCCAATAGAAGGTATGCGGTCAACTTCTTTACCAGTAGCCTGACGTGTCAAACGTTCCTTTGAAGTAAGCATTTTACTTGACATAATCTCACTCCCAGCTAAATTATTAATGACGATTTATCATGCAAATTCATTTCTTCAATGTTTCTTGCCACTATGTCCGCTACTTGAAGCAATGTTTCGCTTTCTTTTCCAGTATAATTCTGTTATCCTGTCAATTTTTATATATATTCAAAAACACTTCCGGGATCTTGATCAATCGCAATATTAAAATTAAGCTGCTTACCCGGCATTAACTCAAATTCCTTTCCCCTGAAAATGACCGGTACAGGGTTGGTGTTGGATTCCGGTGACAGCAATTGCATTTCACTATTTGTTAACGTAACCTTTATCATTTGCCCATGCCATACAATTTTGAAAACTACGGTCTTCCACCAGGGAATCATGTTAGGATTTATTTCTATTGCATTTTCCCTATATACAATGCCCGCAACTCCTCTGACAACAGCCAGCCACGCACCAGCCGCACATGCTGAATGAATTCCCTGCCATGCGCAATCATGTTCATCGTCCAGGTCTATCCGGGCTTATTTCAGAAAGTATTTGTAGGCACTTTCCGGCTGCCCCATGTCTGAAGCGCAAATGGAATGTACAGGGTAGGACAGTGATGAAGAAGCCTCACATCGTGCTTCGTAGTAATCCCAATTTCTTTTGTATATCGCCTCATCAAACTTAAGATTAATATATGAGAACAGCAGCATCACATCAGGTTGTTTTATGACCTGGCTTTTGTGATATAGCCCTGCCTCCTTCATCTGGAACGATTTCCCTGTCCCCCTGCCTGATACTTCAAGCTCCCTGCTCAAGTCAAAATAGCCGTCAAACTGGGGTATCAGGCCTGTATCCTTTTCAATGGGAAGATATATCTTTTTGGCTATTATTTTCCACTCATCAATTTCAGAATGCCCCAGCCCTATTTTTTTAATGACACCTTCAGATTCACCTTTAAACTTTTCATACATTTTGACTGCATATTTCAGGACCAGGCATACAAGATAGTTCGTATATGCGTTGTTGTCCACGTATGGATGGTGTTCATCAGTTCCGGTAACATTTTTAATTTCGTACCTGTCTTCCTTTTGGTTATATTCCACTCTTCCTGCCCAGTATCTTGCAACTTCCCACAGAATCTCAAGGCCGTATTCAAGCATGAATTTTTTATCACCGGTGCAGATATAATAATTGATTACTCCCCATGCCACATCTGCAACTATATGTACCTGCAAAAAGGGATGCCTTGCATATATCCACACCGTTTCATTGCCCATGACAGAAGACGTAAAGGGAAACCTTGCCCCCTTCCTGCCTTCCTTCCTTGCGTTATCGCGTGCCGAATCCAGCATCCTGTACCTGTATAAAATTGCATTTTTGGCAGAGTCGGGGTTGGTATGCAAAAACACTGGCAGTTGATAAACTTCACAATCCCACCATACAAAATTGTTGTATGTCTCACCGGTAAGCCCTTTGGCCGCAAGGCTGTGTACCGAATCATGCCTGGGTATGGAAATCGCCGTGTGGTAATTGCTGAATCTTAGAGATACGTCTGCAATTTCATCACCTTGTATGTCTACGTCCATATTCCCAAAGAATTTTTTCCATGCAGCCACATGATCTTCATACAGCTCGCTGTAACTCATTTCATCCAGTTTTTCTATTTCCCTGGCAACAATATCTTCCAGGCTGCCTTGCTCATCCCTTGATGTGATAACATATATTTTTTTCTCAAGAGTATATTTTTCTCCCTTTACTGAATCAAATTCCAGTCTTGACGCCAGCAGGCCGTTATCATTAAATTCCTCCCACCGGCTGAATTCCTGTCCTGAAGAGTTAAACAATCTGCTGCACACGCCGGTACAAAAAACAAACTTGTATTTTCCCCCGGAATTATTCGAATAAAAGGCCTTGTTTCCACTATTTACTGCCGAAATTTCATTTGTAACCCGCTGCCCGTTTGTCTTGGTTCGCCTGTCTATACCGGACAATACCTCTATTTTTTTACAATGGTTCTCCGGAACAATGGTTATTCTTTGACAATATACGTGATCATTATCGAAACTTGCAAACCTTTCAAATTTAAAATATGTAATATCGCCGTTTGAGTTTTCCCACCTTACCTCCCTTACAAGGCAGGCATTTTCCATGTCCAGATACCGCTTCCAATGGAGGATTTTGCCTTCCCACGGATAAAAGGTCTCTTCGCCTATTTTTATCCGGACAAAAAGTATATCCGCAAAGTTTATGATGCATTCCTGCTTTTCAAAATCCTTAAGCTTATCCTCGTCAAAATAATATTTTTTCATGTAGATATTGTCAGGGAAAGGTTGCACCAATTCGTAAATCTCATCTATCAGGCCTCTTATATAGCACCCCTGTATTCTTAAGCTGCCAAACTCCTCAAAGCTTCCCCTGACACCTATATAGCCGTTGGATGTCGTAAACAGGGTTGCCATATTTGGTTCATTTTCCATGCTGTATTGATTTTCTGATATTATCCATTTGTTTTCAAATTTTAACTGCATATTTTTCACTGAGACCACCTGCATGTAGTTAACTTTACTATGAAGAACTTATCAATGGTTTTTACTGCGCAGACCTCATTGCAGGCTGTTTTGCCATGAAGGTCTCATTTCAGGTTACCCCTTCACTGCACCTGCCGCCAAACCTTTCACAACCTGCTCCTGCAGCAGCACATACACAATAATGCTTGGTATAATAACTATTATCGTAGCTGCAAACATTGCTCCGTAGTCGCTTGCAAATTGGCTTTTGAAATAATACAGTGCCAGTGGAAGTGTCCTGTTTCTGTTGCCCGTCGTCAACGTCAGCGCAAACTGGAACTCATTCCAGCACAAAAGGAACTGCAGTACAGCGGCAGTACTGAAGCCCGGTTTTGAAATAGGCAATACAATGCTGGTAAATGTCCTTACAAAGCCGGCGCCGTCAAGATAAGCCGATTCTTCCAGTTCTTTTGGAACCGTCATAAAATAGCTTGACAAAATATAAAGTGAGGTAGGCAGGCCAAATCCTGCATATACTATTATCAACCCCTTAAGGTCGTCATACATTCCAAGCCTGCTTATTGTCAGGTATATTGGCTGAAGCAAGGCAGCCCCGGGAATAAGAAGGGACAAGGAAAACAGCGAGACCAAAAACTTTTTTCCCCTGAACTTGAACCTGCTGATAACATATGCCGCCATTCCGACAACCACCAGGTTCAGAAGCGTGCCGAATATGCCAACAATAATGCTGTTTAAATAAAACTGCGCCATAGGAGCTATTTTAAATGCATTAACATAGTTTGCAGGCTTAAAGTGCACAGGAAGGAGCGAGGATGATGTCAAAATTTCCGTATTCGATTTGAAAGATGACATAAACACCCACAAAATCGGCCCCACTGATAAAATCATAATCACTATAACAAACAGATACCTAAGAAATGCTGTTAGAATGTTTAATGCCTTCATTTCATGCACCTCGTTTTATTTAGTAGTGCGATGTCCCAATCTTGAAAATGCCTGAAATAACAAGTACAAGTGCTATGCCCAATATAACGAGAAATACTCCTACCGTGTTTGCATAAGCGAAATTATTGTCAATTAATGCCGTCCTGTATATGTATAAAGGCAAATTGAGAGTCTCCGTGCCCGGCCCGCCTCCTGTGGTCATCAATATCCTGTCAAGCTGCTGCAGCATGCTGGTAGCAGCAAGAATTACACAGGTGCCTATGATGTTCCTCAGCATTGGCAGTACTATATATATATTGGTTTTAAACTCTCCGGCCCCGTCAATTTGGGCAGACTCCAGTATGCTTTCAGGAATTGCCGCCAGCTCGGCCAGAATAAGGATGGTTACAACCGCGGCATAAGGCAGCCAGGTCATAGTAACGCTGAAGAATGCGGTAGAGTAATCCATAAACCAGTTCTTGGAGAAATCCTTGAACCCAAGCATATTTATCAGTTTGTTAACCGCTCCAAATTCCGGGTTCAGGAGGGTTACATAAAGCATTCCCAGTGCAGCATTGGAAATGATATTGGGTATCATATACGCAGTCCGGGCAATTTTCCAGTAAAATTCCTTCCGTGCAAGAATAAGTGCGAAAGTTATGCCGATGGCAACGTGAACCGTCGATTGCAGGACAATCCAAATAACCGTATTCAACAGGCCTTTGCGAAAATCACTGTCATTTGTAAACAAATTAATATAGTTCCTGAATCCTATAAATTCAATATTCGAACCAATTTTCCAGTTGGTGAAGGATGTCCCGAACAATACAGCCAGGGAAACAAAAAATACGGTTGCAAACAAAGCAATTGCAGGTATTAAAAATATCACTATCCAAAATTTATTCTTTTTCAATATCAATCAACCCCTTAAAAGTTATTCTCCTCGAAAACTCTTTCCGAGGAGAATAACTTGTTTAGTAAATGGTTACTGCAATTTTTGCTGTTTAATCAGCCCTCATTCTTCTGTGCAATTTCACTTAATTTCTTGGCCATTTCCTCAGGGGTAATCCTGTTAAATACCAGCTCGGGATAAAGAGTTTTGAACGCATCAGTTACGTTTGCATAGTTGATGGTATCCAGGTTCATGAATTTGTATTTCACATTCTTGGTAAGTTCTATCAAATCAACGAATATAGGATTCTTGGTCTTGAATTCTTCAGTTATTTCAACCCTTGGTGACAACGGAATATTGTTCATGATTTCAAGCCCAAGCTGCTGTGCATGAGCATCGGTCTTGTACTTAACCCATTTTACAGCGGCATCCTGATGTTCCTTATCCTTGGAGCAAACCATGTAACCTTCCCAGTATGAGAAGAACAGTCCGTTGTTTGGATAGGCAGCTATGCCAACTTTGT
>JAMOAC010000078.1 GCA_023621975.1 Bacillota bacterium
AATTTCCCCTCTCGAGTTAGCCAGTTGTTGAAATATGACAACAATGGATACCAGCAGCAAAAAGGAACCAACCTCCGCAACCAAGCTGCGTATCTTTTGATTGTTTACAATAAAACACACCAGTGCGCATATTACAGGAATAATAAATTACAAACTCAGTAAAAAATAGCTTTCTAACATACATTCTCCTTTTAATAAGCTGCTAAATCAGGTTTTTATTGTATTATTTTAAGCAAAACAAACCCAAGTTACAAGGACGTTTTTTTACAGCCTGAAACCACTCTCTCTGTTCCGGACAGGTCTTTTATTTTTCTTATGTCTTCAAACTTTCCCTTCATCAGTTCCGCTACAGCATCCGCCTGCCCAAAGCCTACCTCCAGTGCCAAAAGCCCTCCCGGCTTCAGAAAATCATCCACCCCGCTTATAATAGAACGGTAAAATTCAAGCCCGTCCCGTCCGCCGTCCAGTGCAGCTACAGGCTCAAAGCATTTTACTTCCCTTTGCAGATGTTTTATATCATCGGTTGGAATATACGGCGGATTGGAAACAATAACGTCGTAAATCCCGCCGTGGTATTCTCCAGGTATATCTTTGAACAGGTCACTGTGAATAAACGTTATCCTGTCAGCCACATTATTGGCTTTTGCATTTGACCTTGCCGTTTTCAGAGCCATTTCCGATATATCTACGGCAGTTATAAGCGAATTTTCAATATAATATGCAAGGCTAACAGCTATGCAGCCTGAACCCGTACCCATATCCATAATCCTGACTTTATCCCCGGTTTGAGACTCCTGATTTTTTACCCGCTCTGTTTTTACCCACTCTATCACCGTTTCCACCAGTATTTCGGTGTCCTGCCTGGGTATGAGTACGTGTTCATTAACTTTAAAGTTAAGGGACATAAACTCCTGGCAGCCGGTTATGTGCTGTACGGGCACACCGGAAATCCGCCTGTCAAGCAGTTCAAAATATTCTTTTTCCTTTTCAGGCTGAAGTTCAGCATCACCATAAGTATAAATATATACTTTATCACATCCAAGAACATGACAAAGTATGACCCCGGCTTCCAAAGCCGGGGTCTCTATTCCTGCGGACTTAAGTATATCCGTTCCTTTTCTGATTGCGTACCCGATAGTCATTCTGTTATCACCTGTGATCCGGAGCATTTTCAGCCGACGCATTTTCGGCAGAAGCATTTGCGTTTACTGCATCCTCATGCTCTTTTACAATGGGTTTGTCCACCCGGACTTCATTAAATGCCGCTATGGCAACTTCAATCATATCCTCATCAGGCTCTTTTGTGGTAAAAAGCTGAAAGAACATGCCCGGCGCATTTATTATACTTACAACCTTGTTATCAAACCTGCCCGCCAGCTTTAAAATTTCATATGAAACGCCAGCCACCAGCGGTATTAGCAATATCCTGTACAACATATTTATAATAACATTGTCATGCCAGCGTACAAGCGAGAAAATCAGTATACTTATAATCATAACAAGAAACATGAAGGAGGTTCCGCAGCGAGGGTGCTTGGTGGAGTATTTTTTAATGTTTTCCACCGTCAGTTCCTCTTCATGTTCATAGCAGTGTATCGTCTTGTGTTCTGCTCCATGATACTGCCATACCCTTTTTACGTCTTTCATGAAAGATGCCAGCACTATATATAAAAAGAACAGTGTGACCCTTATCAAACCCTCAATGGCATTCAGAAGAATTACTCCGCCTCTTGTTTCCCTGTCCAATTTTATCAAGCTAACCAGTAAGTTTGGCAAAAGTATGAAAAGCCCGATGCTTAACGCCAGGGAAACGGTAATTAAAGCATATACAAATATGTCATTATTCTTGTCAGCATTCTTTTTTTCTTTATCAACCTTATTATCCTTCTTTTCATCTTCTTCCACATCCACAAATTCAGCAGAGAACATAAGTGCTTTCATTCCCAGGACCATCTGGCTGACAAGGTTGATGCTTCCCCTTATTATGGGAACCTTTGAAAGCTTGCTTTTTACAGGTAATGGACGCTTTTCTACAACGATCTCGCCATCCGGCTTCCTGACTGCAATAGCAGCGCCTTTAGGCCCAATCATCAAGAGGCCTTCAATTAAAGCCTGACCTCCAATAGTCGTCTTTTTCATATCATTTCCCTCAGTTCCTAAGGCTCGAACCTTACATAATTGTAAAATATTATTAAAGGCTGACACATAAGTGCAGCCCTTACTATATTTAATAAAAGTTTTGTTATTCGTTCGAGTCAATACCGTATTTCTTCTTGAATCTGTCAACGCGTCCGCCGCTGTCTACAAATTTCTGCTTTCCTGTAAAGAATGGGTGGCATTTAGAGCAGATTTCAACACGGAGCTCTTTCTTTGTGGATCCTGTAGTAAATGTCTCACCGCATGCACATCTTACAACTGCTTCACCATAATTTGGATGTATACCTTCTTTCATCATCTAACACCTTCTTTCAATATGAAAAATATCTATGATTATAAACATCTTTTTAAAAAGTCACGTTACATTTTAACACAAAAGTATTTCAGGTTCAAGTGCTATTTTTCAAGGAAAGCTACGTTTATGCTGTTGACAAATTCTTCATTGTTCTTTGTCTGCATGAGCTTATTTATCAGCATTTCCGTTACTTCGGCAGTTCCCATGTTGCTCACGGCTTTTCTGATTGCCCATATGCTTTCCAGTTCCTTCTGAGTCAGAAGCAGTTCTTCCCTCCTGGTACCGGACTTGTTTATATCTATTGCAGGGAATATCCTCTTCTCGGAAAGCTTTCTGTCAAGGTGTATTTCCATGTTTCCAGTTCCCTTGAACTCTTCAAATATTACGTCATCCATCCTGCTTCCCGTTTCTACAAGTGCCGTGGCAATGATTGTCAGGCTGCCTCCGTTTTCAATATTGCGCGCAGATCCGAAAAACCTCTTGGGCATATGCAGGGCTCCCGGATCAAGGCCACCAGAAAGAGTCCTTCCCGTAGGAGGTATGGTAAGGTTGTACGCCCTGGCAAGCCTGGTAATACTATCCAGCAAAATAACAACGTCCTTCTTCTGCTCAACAAGCCTCTGAGCCCTTTCCAGCACCATTTCCGCAACTTTTATGTGATGCTCGGGCACCTTGTCAAAAGTTGAATATATAACTTCAGCCTTTGTTGAACGCTGCATATCCGTTACTTCCTCAGGCCTTTCGTCAATGAGGAGTATAATAAGTTCTATATCAGGATAATTGGTTGAAATGCTGTTGGCAATCTTCTTTAAAAGTACTGTTTTTCCTGCCTTTGGAGGAGAAACGATCATGCCGCGCTGACCTTTTCCTATAGGTGCTATAAGGTCGATCAGCCTTGTAGACAGCTCTCTTGGAGTGGTTTCAAGGGTAATCCTCTCATTTGGATAAATAGGGGTAAGGTTTTCAAAGGGGATTCTCTTGGCAGCTACTTCAGGGGAGTCGCCATTTACGCTTTGAACATACAGCAATGCCTGGAATTTTTCTCCTTCTTTGGGTATTCTGCCTTTTCCTCTTATTTTGTCACCGGTTTTAAGGTTAAACCTTCTGATTTGTGAAGGAGAAACGTATACGTCTTTTGCTCCTGACAGGTAGTTTTCACTTCTCAGGAATCCATAACCGTCAGGCAGTACTTCCAGAACTCCTTCTACCGGGTCATCACTTTCTATTTTTTCTAAATTATTATTCTGATTGGCTGACCAGCTTTCCCTGCGCTGTTCATAAGTCTTTGCATGCTGTAATGGCTTCTCTTCAGCCTTGTCTTCAGGCCTTTCTTCAGGCTTGATTTCCTGTTTTAATTCCTGTTCGGCCTCCTGCCTGTCTTGCTCTTTTATCTCCTGGCCTGCCTCCCGCTTGAACTCCTCATCATCTTCAGCTCTTTTTTCTACCCTTTCTTCCCCTTTTTCAGTTATTTTCTCTTCTTGCTTCTCTGAATCCACTTTTTCTTTTACAGTATCGGTTTCTTGAAGAGATTGTTTTTCGCTCTCCTGGAGAGACGTCTTGCTTGGCCTTCCACGTCGGCCTGTTCTTTTCGCAGCTGCCGGTTTTTCAGCCAACTCTTTATCAGTTTCCGAAGCTTCAGCTTTCGCTTCAGCAACCTCTTTTTTTTCTTCCGATTCCGTACCTTTTTTGTACTGTTCTTCTATACCTGCTTCCTCTTTCTGAGCTGTCTTAATATCTTCCTCTTCTTTTTGGACTTTTTCCATATCCTCCGCTTTTTGTTTTGTCCTTCTTGTCCTCGGCTTTTTCACCGTATCTGCTTCGTCACCAACAGCTTCCACATTCTTTATGGGTGTAACTGCCTCAGCATTTCTTCCTGCTTCAAGTATCTTTTCGATCAGTTCTTCTTTACGATATTTTGTAATGCTCTTTATTCCCATCATCTTAGCAATATAACGCAGATCTTTCAACGACTTGCTACTCAAATTTACCTCTTCCATAATTCACCACCTCTACCAATATTATTACACTTCGGATATATGAAGAACCCTCAGAGAAATCATACTAACAGAAAATATATTAATACTCTAAGCAAGGAAGAAATTGATACTTAGAGATGATTCCTGATTCTCATCGCTTGATTATAACATTAAAAAATTCCTTTGTCAACGTGATCGGAGCTTAATGAATTGTTTTTTATCTTCCCGAATCGCAGTCCAAAGTATCCGAAACAAGAAGTATATGCCTCTTTGTGACAATATCCTTAAGGTCCTTGTTTGAAGTAGCATTAAAAACTCTTTTTCCGGAACACTTCCTGCATTTGAGGAATATTCTGTCAGACAGCAATGCAACCTCTATGTCCCTGCTTCCGCACTCACAAAACAAATTGCCTTTTTCAGCTATGTCATGTATTTTATTCAGCGAATCAAGCATTACTCTTGTGTTTTTAAAATACCTGTCATATCCCAGTGCATCTATCAGCTTATCCTGTTCTCTTTCCAGTTTGTCGATAGTTTTTCTCAAATCTTCGTCTTTTCCAACAAAACAGTGCTCAATACCGGTCCTGGGACATATAAAGATATTGACATCTTCCAATATTATATTTTTATATTCCATTGTATATAAATGCGATTCCCCGCAACCTATGCACGGGGTTAACACGCTTAATGTATCAGGTTTATCCGCTTTTACAACTGCTTGTGATTTGCGGCAGTCACAAGTAAAGACATATTCCTTTTGGCGACGCAGCTCAAAAAGCGACATACTTGTAAAATTAAAGCTACCGCAAATAGAGCACCTGTACGCAATGGTCGCTACAGTATCAATCAGCATGGCTCCCACCTCATTCATTAATAATAGTATTCGCCAATAAGCCAGAAATTCCTTCTTTATGGATTTATTAAAAAATGGAAATAATTTTAAGCAGAACTTATATTTTAGTATTTTCCATATAAACCTGGATTTATACGCGCAATCCAATATTAATATATGCTTTCAATGATTAAGGTTGCATAAATTTATTGCCTGATTGACAGCATTGTTAATACATGGCATAATCATATGTTAAGAAAAAATGCTTTCCTGGAATAAAAAAGCATATAGCTGAAGATTGCCTGAAAAGGGATGTTACTGAGAAATGAAACAAAATTGGGTACTGTTGTTGCTGGTTTTAATAATTTTGGGAGTATCACTTTTTTCATCAGGTACAGTTGGCCTTTCCGATAATGGAGATTTCAAACGGGTTATGGTGCCAAACCGTATATATTATGGTGAGGAAGGCAGAGAGGCATTTGTCTTTACAGATCACTTCAAGCTGACTTTTGAAGGCAACGGAAAATTCGAAAAGCTTTTTAATTCACTTTTTACACTGGCAGAGCCTTATGTTACAACA
>JAMOAC010000501.1 GCA_023621975.1 Bacillota bacterium
ATCTTCTATGGCAAAACTGGGTAAAAACGAAAATGTTACGACCGATGTGCTTGTGAAGATTTGCAAGGCATTAAAGTGTGATATTTCCGATATTATGGAGATTGAGCCAGATGATAAAGATAAATAGACCAATGCTTATGTGAATACATAAAAGGAGTGCGTATTATGACTGAAAATCAGAAAAAACTGATTAACCTGTTAAAAGAGATGTTCCAGTTTGATCAAGCTGACCTCGATTTTGGAATTTACCGCATCATGCGGATGAAAAGAGAGGAAATTAGCCGTTTTATTGAAGAAGACCTTCCGGCGCAAATAACCAATGAGCTACATGAACTTGTTTCGATATCAGCCGAAGCAGATATAACAGAAATTGATAATCAAATTGCAGAAGCAAAATCTTTAAATATAAGCGAGACCGCTAAAGCTTCTATTATTGCTGAGCTTGAAGAAAAGAAAAAAACTCTTGCAGAAAAGATTGATATATCATCCGTAGAGGCAGATATATATAACCATCTGACAAATTTCTTTTCCCGTTATTATGATGAGGGCGATTTTATTTCCCAGCGCCGCTATAAGGACGGTGCTTATGCCATCCCTTACGAGGGCGAAGAAGTAAAGCTATATTGGGCAAACGCTGACCAGTATTATGTAAAAACAAGCGAGTATTTTAAAGATTATACATTTAAGACCGCCTACGGTGATACTGTGCGCTTCAAACTGGTTGAGGCCGAAACTGAACGGGACAACAACAAGGCGAATTAAAAAAGATTCTTTCAGCTCCATAAGGAAAAACCGTTTGAACTAATCGACGGAATCTTTACGATTTACATGGAATATAAAAACGGTGAAAAGAAAAAACAGGATGACTATATCGCAGAAATCGTCAAAGCTTTTTCTGAGGTACAGACTCAATATCCACAGTTTTCCACATTGCTGGAGATAAATGATGGCAAAACACTACTTGAGCGGCAACTCAAACGGTATACTGCGCGCAACACATTTGATTATTTCATCCATAAGGATTTGGATAAATTCCTACGTCGAGAGTTGGACTTTTATATAAAAAACGATGTTATTTTTCTTGACGATATTGATGAACAAGATGAAGCTAAGATAAAAGAGTATTTGACCAAGGCTAAAGTTATCCGCAAGATTGCTCACAAGATTATAGCTTTTCTTGCTCAAATTGAAGATTTTCAAAAGAAACTATTTTTGAAAAAGAAATTTGTGGTTGAAACAAATTACTGCATTACGCTTGACCGCATCCCGGAGGAGTTTTACCCTGAAATTGCCGCAAATGACGCGCAACGGGAAGAATGGGTGCGCCTATTTGCCATCGATGAAATCGAAGGCGATTTAACTCAGCCTGCATACTCTGTACCGCTGACCGTTGAATTTTTAAAGGCAAATCCCTACCTTGTGCTTGATACGGCATTTTTCAGTGCGGAGTTTAAAGAAAGATTAATTGCTAGTATAGATAATCTGGATGAAACCTTAGACGGGCTATTGATACATAGCGAGAATTTTCAAGCTCTTCAATTATTACAAACAAAATATAAAGGAAAAATCAAATACATTTATATTGATCCACCGTATAACGCTAAATCAAGTGAGATATTATATAAAAATAATTATAAGCATTCCTCTTGGTTAAGCTTAATTGAGAATAGAACAACTTTAGCGTGTAAATTGTTACATGATGATTCTGTGACTACTACAGCCATTGATGATGTTGAGAATGAGCGTCTTGGATTATTATTGGATCAAATATACGGTCTTAAATATTCTGGTAAAGCTACTGTCAATGTTGTAATTAATCCGTCGGGACAGCAAGGAAAAAATTTTTCTGTCACAAACGAAACCCTATATTTCTATTATAACGATAAAGTTGATATGTTAGGAAAACAATTTAGAAATGAAAATCCAGATAAGCGTGACTTTATGAATGGTGCAAAGGGAAATAGCTATAATTATCTTCGATACACAGGTAAGAATTGTTTTTATCCGATATATGTAAAAGACAATAAAATAATCGGTTTTGGTGACGTGTGTGATGAAGATTTTCATCCAGAATCTCCTAATGTTAAATTAGGAAATGATATTATTGCTGTTTATCCAATAGATAATGATGGGATTGAGAGAAAATGGCTCGTTCAAAGAGATGAAATTGAGAATAAAATTATTACCGATCTATCCAAGCCCAAAAATGGAGATAGACAACTAGTTGTAAAGAAAGTAAATGGGATAATAAAAATCTATCAATATAAATATAGTATCAACTATAAAACTGTATGGTATGATTCAAAGTATAGTGCAAAAGAATATGGAACGAACATGCTTTCTGATATATTTGGAAAACCAGTATTTTCCTTTCCCAAATCATTATATGCTGTTATTGATTGTATAAAAATAGCGAATTGCAAAAATAATGATATCATTTTGGACTATTTCGCAGGCTCTGGCACAACAGCTCATGCGGTTATTAATCTTAACCGAGAAGATGGCGGAAGTCGAAAATATATTCTTGTAGAAATGGGAGAATACTTTGATACCGTTACAAAGCCACGCATAGAAAAGGTAATTTACAGTGAAGACTGGAAAGATGGCAAACCTGTTTCCCGTAAAGGCTCATCCCACGCATTCAAGTACCTGCGTCTTGAGTCATATGAGGATACACTGAACAATATCGTACTTAAAGGCGGGCAATACGATATGCTGGGCAGTGCCCGGGAAGGTTACCTCCTTTCCTATATGCTTGACGCAGAAGCTGAAGGAAGTGCCTGCCTGCTGAATATTGACAAATTAGACAAGCCCTTTGATTATAAAATGAACATTACCCGCCATTTGGAAAGCCGCGAGCATTCCATTGACCTTGTTGAAACCTTTAACTATTTGATAGGTCTTACTGTTACACGCAGCCATGCTCTCACAACCTTTGACGCCGAATTCATCACTGGCGAATACGGTGCAGTTTCCGCTGCCCTTAAAAATGGCAACACTTATAAATTCAAGTCTGTTGAAGGTATTCTTCCTAGTGGTGACAAGGCGCTTATTATATGGCGGGAAATGACAGGCGACACTGTTAAAGACAATGCAGTTTTGGACGCATACTTCCGGCATACGTTTGCTGATACGCGTGGCTACAAGAAAATCTTTGTTAATTGCGACAATAATCTTCAAAACCTGCGCACAGCAAACGAAAACTGGCGTGTTATCCTCATAGATGAGGAAATGAAAAAGCGCCTATTTGAATACAGTGAGTAAGGAGGCAACATTATGGCAAGAAGAAATAGGCAACGTGCTAATGAACCGCAATTAAAATTTTATCAAAAACTTCTGCTGAACCGCTACCTGCTCAATCAGTTTGGTGTATTAAGTTTTAAAGAATTAGCTGCAGAACTTAAAAAACCTGCCTTTGAAGAAATTGACAACGAAGGCGTTACAGGTTTTTACAAACAAATCATTTCCCAATTTTGCACAAAATGCAAAATCCCTCAGGAAAAGCTGGCGGAATATGATTTGAACATAGTGGCACACTTAAGTAAGATTAATGAAAGGCGAGATGAACCGCTTTCCCTCAAATACTTTCAATACTTATCATTGCTTTTTGTCGAGTATTACCTTGACAGCTACTTCAATAACCGGCAAGCCTTGCTTGACGGTCTAAATAAGTTTGTTGCCGATTTCAATGAACAGTACCCCAATGACGCAGTTGAGCTGTATAAAGAAAGTGACTTGAACAAAATTGCAATCTGGAACGCTACCGGCAGCGGCAAAACCCTGATAATGCACATTAACTACCATCAGTACCGTCATTATTCCAACTGCAAATTGCCAGACGGAGCTACATATATCCTTTTAACGCCAAAGGAAGGCTTATCCCTCCAGCATATTGAGGAATTCAATATATCTGGAATACCAGCAAAAATATATGATAAATCAACAAGTCGCTGGATGCGTTATGAAGGCGAAATTAGCATTCTTGAGAATACAAAACTAGGAGAAAAGGATCAAGATACAATTGTATCTGTTAAGCGGTTTGGGAACCAGAATGTTGTTTTTGTGGATGAAGGCCACAGGGGGTCATCATCCGGTAAGGAAGGAAAATGGCAGAAATTTCGCGATGAGCTTTGTTCAGACGGTTTTTCGTTCGAATATTCCGCAACATTTGGGCAGGCTATAGCTGCTTCCTCAGACAAATTCCTCGCTGAACGTTACCAGAAGTGCATCATTTTTGATTATTCATACAAATACTTTTATCGAGACGGGTATGGCAAGGACTATAACATTCTTAACCTTGCCAACGACAGCGACGAAGCAAAACGCAAGCTTTATCTAACAGCTTGCCTACTTACGTTTTATCAACAAAAAAAGCTTTATTTGTCATGCAAAAACGACCTTGAACGCTTCAATATTGAAAATCCGCTGTTTGTTTTTGTCGGGGCCAGTGTAAATGCCGTCCGTACAGAGCGTGGACGCAAAGTTTCCGACGTTGTGGATATCCTGCTGTTTTTCAAGGATTTTGTTTCTAACACCAGAGAATCGGTTGCAAATATACAACAGTTACTATCCGGAAACACAGGATTGCTTGACAATCATAATCGGGACATTTTTAGAAATGCCTTTCCATATTTGGAAAGCGAAGGGCAGCCCGCCGCTGACCTATATAAAGATATTTTGAAAACAGTATTTAACTGTACTTCCATTGGAGCCATGCTTCATATCGAAAACTTGCGTGGAATTAGCGGTGAAATTCGTTTACGCCTTGGCGATAACGAACCCTTTGGCGTTATTAATGTCGGTGATGACAGTGCTTTATTAAAACTATGTTCAGAAAACGGCTTCCATACAGATACCATATCATTCTCAGAGTCGTTGTTTCACAAAATAACAAAGCCGGATTCTACAATCAATATATTAATTGGCTCCAAAAAATTTACCGAAGGCTGGAACTGCTGGCGTGTATCAACAATGGGACTTATGAATGTTGGCCGTAGCGAGGGAAGTGAAATTATCCAGCTTTTTGGACGCGGAGTACGTCTAAAAGGCTATGCAATGTCGCTAAAACGCAGCACTTTTTATAAAAAAGAATATCCAGAAGTTTCTGTACCAAAGCATATAAACATTTTAGAAACATTGAATATTTTCGGCGTCCGCGCTGATTATATGCAACAGTTCAAGGAATTCCTCGAGGCCGAGGGCGTTCCACCCGAAAAAGGTCAACCTCTGGTGTTAACCATGCCAGTTATCCGAAATAAGCAGTATAAAAAGAATAACCTGTATACATTGCGAGTCAAGGGTGGGCTTGATTATAGAAAACATGCTGAAAAACCTTTTTTGAGATTTGTTGAGGGTATCGTTGTTACGCTGGATTGTTATGCAAAGGTGCAATTTGAAACATCAAAAACACATTTTTTAAGCGAGGTGACCAAAAATCAAACGACACTCAGACCCGAACATTTAGCTTTCCTAAACTATGATCGCATCTATTTCGAAATACTGCAGTATAAGAATAAGAAAGCAAGGTACAATGTTAATATTAGTAAAAAAGATATATATGATTTGCTGAACAATCCTGAATATAATACCTCATGGTACAAATTGCTCATTCCTGAAGATGAGCTGACAATACGTAACTATGAAGACTACAGACGGTTTGAAAAAATAGCTGTTGCTTTGCTCAAAAAATATTTTGACAAGCTTTATTACTTGGAGCGCAATCGCTGGGAATCTATGTTTGTTGGTTATGATCTTGTTACTATGAGTGATGAGGATTATAATTTCCTTAACGAAGAAAAAGATGAATATATCATAAG
>JAMOAC010000438.1 GCA_023621975.1 Bacillota bacterium
CGTGATTAAGATTAAAGGAAAGTCATACCGTTTAGCATCGGTTAATTCTTAAACCGCCCAAATCATGCATTTTTAAACCGCCATAAAACGACAATTCAAAACCGCCCTTGACAGGGGTATTGTACGGACTGAAATCCACTGATTATACTGTGGGACAAGAAATCCATTAAAACCAAATAAATGATGTATGAACATCAAGATTATAGCAATTCCTTTAATACATCCTGTTTCCTGTAATGATAAGTCTGTCTGTCAAAAATTTTCTCCCGCTTATGCATTATCGTCAATCTTTTCCCAATCTAATGTCACACCAATTCCCGACTCTTCTCCAGTGCCACTTCGATCGCCTTGTTCATATCATAATACTTGTCATCCGCCGAAGATTACATTCGGTTCCTGATCGGCCAGCTATTTCTTATTCTTCTTCTGAAACATACACTGTTTCTTGCTTTTCCATCTGAATATTTGGAACAACGTCATGATAGATCAACTGTCGGAATGCCAACATCATCATATTGTAATCAATGTTCATCCAAAGTCGTTCGCTGATTCCGTATGCAAAGAGAAAGAAAACAGCAATAGCCATAGGGATATTATCATATTGGTACAGATCCCTTATCAGTAGCATATAAGCAACTGTAACTGCGATAAAAACAAGGATACCTGAGCATATTGCCAAATAGGCATATAAGTTGTCACATGTCCGGTTTCCAAAAGAAATACTGTGTCCCAGAATAGTGGGGCCAAGAAGTTGATTGTAATAAACAACATTAGTAATTCTGCCTGAAAAAGCCGAATCCAGTGCCTTCATTGTCTGGGAACCCGATTCCATCATATGCGCCGATACTGCGGTCAGCACAGCACATATAACATAGTTCAGCTGCATAAAAATCTGCCATCCCTTTTTCTTGAATGCATTCGGCCACTTGGCATAAAATGCAGTAAAAATAAGCAGCGCGATTGAATAGACTTCTGATGTGCGGCTTCCAGCAATTCGATCTTCAAAAACAAGAATTGCAATAAGCGCAGCATAAAGCCAGAAATGAAACTTCATGCGTGCAAGATATAAACATTCCAAAATAAGAATGAATACAAGCAGTCCAAAATGATTAGGATTCTGGAATCCCATGCTGTGGCGCATGATCGTCCCAAATGCCGATGTTGTATCAGGGGCAATTCCCGCTCGCCACAAGAAATACATCAAAACAATGGTCAACAACCGCAGAAAGACATCGTATTTTATGCATTTATTAAAATCAATATTCTTTGACACCGCAATCATAAGGATCAGCTTAAAATAGCCATAGTCCTCGACCCGGTATCCAATAAAGAGTGACCACAAAATAAAAATAAAGAAAATGATTCCTTCTTTTGCATAGTAATCATGAAGCCGTGTAAAAAATAGAATCAGCAAAATTGCGATTCCAAAGTAAGTAATATTCTTCAGATAGCCGCCGATTCCTGCAATATGCCCAAACATAGCAAATGCATAAAACGTCGTATATGCAAGCAAAAAAAAGAATGTAGTCAGCTTGTTGCGGTCAACCAATAACATAATAAAACAAACATCTCCTGTTCAATATTTAGGCCTTCTGTTTTTCTGTACTCTGTCCTTTTCCAAGAAAATCGTTCCAAATGAACTTCCTGTTCAAAACAGCAAAGACAGCAATTGCCACTACCATTTTGACCGCGAAGCTGATAACCGTTTCATGGAAGAGACGCGAAATAATCATGCATGCAGCAAACATTACTGCCGATTTCCATAAGCTATTTAAGAAAAGCCGAACATATACACCAATTTCCAGTTCTTTTCTTGACTTAATCGTCTGCCACAGCATTACGCTGACCTCAGCAAGCACTGTTCCTATGCAAGCACCATATGCGCCATACCCTGGAATAAAAATGATATTGAAGATCAGGTTAATCACTGCGCCAAATATTGTCGATTCTACATAGACCCGATCTCTCCTTGTAGGAATCAAAAACTGAGTCCGCACAACATTTGCCCAAGCGGTAAATGGCAGGTAGATGGCCAGAAATCTCATTATTCCGGCACTCTTTGTAAACTCCGGCCCAAACACTGTCAACGATATTTCATCAGCAAACGCCCAGATACCAAAAGTCATTGTGGTTGCCATCACCATAGCCAGCTTCATAGATGCCCTGAGAATCGGCTTATATTCGGATTTCTTGTTATTTAAAACATACGACATACGGGGAAGCATGACTGTTCCCAGCGCTGTAATAACAGAAATCGGAATACTAATGATTTTCTGTGCATTTTCAAAATTTCCAAGCTCAACTGTTGACGACAGTCCTCCGATCATTATCTTATCCATAATGGCATAGATTCCATACGCCAAGACCGGAATAAAAAGAACGAGAACCTGTTTAAAATGGCTAAAGATCTCACTCCATTTGACCCGTACAATGTGAACGTACCGATGTAAAATAAAGATAAGATAAAGCTGGCTGATCAGTGTTGCACTCCCCATGATGGCCGTGTAGACCCACAGATCATTTCTGTTCCTAACGCAAAGGAATATAAACACTAACGAAATCACCTTAATCAGGACATTTCTTGATATCGTCAGCTTAAATTTCTCCAAGCCAAAATAAAACCAATTCACATCAAAGCATGTCGAAATAAGGAAAATAAACTGAATTGCCGCGATCTCCCGGTATCTCCTGCAAATAAAGATCACATAGAATATATAAACCGCAAGCGTAACTGTGCTCGTCACCAATTGCAAACCATACATACTGGAAAATTTTCGGTTCATCTGAGTCTGGTCATCCCGGATTCTGGCGATTTCCCGATTTCCGTAGTTGTTCATACCAAGCATTGCAGCTAGCATAAAGAGGTTGGCAATCGAATATGTGTAGGAATAAATTCCTATATTGTTAACGCCCAGCACTCTCGAAATATAGGGCGTTGTAATCAAAGGAAAGATGTATATCAAAAGCTGATATACAACATTCATTATAAAGTTCTTATTCTCACTCTTCATTCGTCGTGTCCAGACTGTCCTTTAAATATTGAATTGCCTTATTTCGTAGAATGGGAAGTTCCTCCTCGTAATAGGAGTAATCCACCATTTTCATATAGTTAAAATACTCTCTATATTCAATCGGAATTAACCGTTCTTCTATCCCTAACTCCTTAATTAAAGTTTTTACTCTATCATCATCACCAAACATTCCACCATTCTTGATCACCCACACCGGCTTTCTAAAAATAGTAGGGAAAACAGTTCCATGGAACGATGTTGTCATGATCAAAGTTGCATTCTTAATAAGTGTCAGGTACGATCGAGGGTTCTCGATTTCCGGAAGTTTGAAGCCGGTTCTTTGTATTCCCTTCACATAAAATGTTTTTGTATTAAATGCAATCACCGGAAGATGATACTTATTCGATACGCACTGCACCAAATGGACAATATCTTTCTGGTAAGACGGCGAATAGAAAAAAATATACTTATCCGGTAAGTTCAAATTTTGATCAGCAATCTGTTCATATGCGTCGGCATCTAAAAGTAATGTCGGATCAAGTAATACAGGAACATCTTTTTCGACCAAATCCTGAAGCCACTTTTTTCCATTTTCCTCACGAATAGAGAGCGCATCAAAATCAGAAAGATATGTCTTGTACTTTTCCGGATCATCAGCATATTTCATGACATTCTTTGCACCGAAAGATGGAGCATAAGCAATTTTACGTGCATTCCTCACCCATGGTAAATAGTATGCGTCATCACCATCTTCAATTGTAATATTCCAAACCTGATCGCTCCCCGTGACTACCGCAAAGTATCTGGTGTCCGTCAACTCTTCCATTCGTGAATAAGATTCTGGAGAAAGATGAAATTCGGCGTTCTTGAATTCTTCGAAACTCTCAAAATTTTTTCTTATTCTATCCTTGTATGGAAAGAGAATGATATTCTTGAGAATATTTTTTACAGAATTATTGGGCTGTGTCACACTGTATAGTTGCTTCTGACCAGCATTTGAGAAATCGATGATTTCCGCTTCATAACCTAATCGCTCAATTACCCTTTGCAAAGCAAACGCCTGCAACATTGAACCGCAATTATATGAATGATGAAATGTAATAATTCCTACACGCTTATCTGTCATAACTAATTACCTTCCCGTTTTCTTTACATTTCTATAAAATAATATTCATTCTTTCCTGACCGGAATCTGTTTCGAATATTTCTGACTGAATTCAAGCAATCTGTAAAAATCAAAGCCTGACTATCTTTCCGTTGCTCTATTAACTTGTAACTGATCTGCACAACCTTCTCAGGATGAACTGTCGTTGGAAAGCGCAGAAAATACTGATTCATGGACTTTGAATGCATTTTTTTCATTTCCTGCGTTTTCTCTTTCCTATTTCTGATTCTGCTTATGAGGAACAGATACAGATAGACACTGTAGGAGAACGAAAAGTTGATAGCATAGTCTATTTCGTTCTTTGCGAACTGTCCAGATTCTGACATCAGCTTCTCTTCCCACTGCAAAAACAAAAGATTTGACTTTTGAAACCTCGGATTAAATGTCTTTGTCGAAGAACTATTGTGAATCCTGTACTTATATAAGGATCGCGTTACAAATTCGAAACTTCTACACTTAATGACAGCCTCAAGGTTAAATAAGGCATCTTCCCCATTGATCAGATTACTATCAAATGCAATACGATTGATGTTCAAAAAGTTTCTATTAAAAATTTTTGAACATGGCGACGCCATGGTCGTCAGGGCATTCTCTTTTCTGATCCCAAAGATGCCGTCTACAATAGCTTTTATATTTTTGTCTTTTTTATCAAGCTTGCCAGAAAAATAAACAATATCAAAACTCCTGCCGATATTGGAAAAGACTGCTTCTTGCCACCCTTGCAGTAGTACATCATCCGCGTCAACAAACATTACATATTGCCCTGTTGACTCAGCTATACCTCTGTTTCTTGTATACGACGCACCATGATTATCGTGGTGGAGAACCCGTATATTCGCCCGCTCATATCTCCTGCACTTTTCAAGAGACGAATCTTTCGAACCATCATCCAAAAGGAGGACTTCTGTTTCAGCATTAAGTTCTGAAATAATTGAGTTCAGACAATCATCAATATATTGCTCAGCATTATAAACAGGAATGATAATAGATAGCTTGTACATCATTATACCTTTCTTCTGTGATAAGCCATAACAGGCGCCGCAAAATACATGGACAAGAAGAATTTGATTTTCTCCTTGCCAGAGAAGTTCTTCATTTGCGGCGACATGCGCTTTAACTCTCTGTTAACTTTTCGTTCCAGTTCCGGATGCTCTTTTTTTAACAGATGTGCCCGGTATCTGGCCTCCGTTAATGTCATCAGATATGCATTCGCAGCTGTGTTATATGATGGAGTATCTTTCAATTCTTCCATAATTACCCTGTATGTTTTCAGCACACTAAACCATTTCAGATTCTTCAGGTTATAAGTTGCGCTGTTGCTCACTTGACGATAAAAATATTGTTTTCCCGAGTAAAAAACCGCTGTATCACAATACTTCATATACTCGACATTAAAGAGAAGATCTTCGCAAATCGCTGCCTTCTCATTCATTCGCAGCGAGTGCTGCTTAATGAGGTTAGCGAGGTAGATTTTCCCCCAAAAAAAGCCTTCATATTTCCCCCATAGCTGCGCTGTTGCCTGATCACCCTTGAATACTTCTGTTACTCCCTTGGAGAAGTCTGTCGGGTTGTAATCTTTTTCTTTTACAACTCCTGTGGCCGCCATCTCCGCATGATATT
>JAMOAC010000282.1 GCA_023621975.1 Bacillota bacterium
TTTATTTTATTTATTCCTTCTTTTATTGTAAACTTCTTTTATAGTAAAATATAAGCTAACAAAACAATGCAGCGTGCGTGTTGAAGTTAGTGTTTAGTGTATCAATTGGATAAGATTTATGAAGGATGCACGGAAATGGAAAGCGATGTACTGAAATGGTGTATGGCAGCATAGCAAATGAAAAAGTAATGTATACGAACGCAATATATTCGAATGATTTGACGCAGACGAATGACGAACATAGATAAGATAGGGTGGTCAATATGAGGAAAAGATTGCCGCTGATTTTCTGGCTGTTGCTTTTTGCTGGTACTGCAGGAGTTGCAAATACTTTAGGCTTACTTTTTTATACTGCCACTAACATAGGAACTCTTTTTCCTGGAGCCATTGGGAGTTTTCTGATTTTTTATGCGTTTTTCAGGTATGTAGTCCATAAAGGCCAACCTGTAATCTCCAATGTTCCGTTAAGGAGATTAATTGCTATAATAGTTGCAATATTTTTAGTATCCTTTGTTGCTGTTGAAATTATGATAATTGTAAATGGTACTTCCGATGAAATGATTGAGACGGATTACCTGATTATTCTCGGTGCGGGCTTAAGAGGAGAGGCTGTGTCTCTGACTCTGATGGAAAGGCTGGAAAAAGGCCTGGAGTTTTTGAAGCAGTATCCTGACGCCAAGGTCATAGTTTCAGGAGGACAGGGGAGAGGTGAAACAATTACGGAAGCCGAGGCAATGAAAAGGTATCTCGTGAGAAAAGGAATCGATGAAGAGAGGATAATCAAAGAGGACAGGGCAACAAGTACCATGGAGAATATAAAGTTTTCAAAGGAAATATTAGACGGGCAAAGGGGTAAAGATACCAGGAATATTACCATAATTACCAGCGACTTTCATATGCTGAGGGCAAAGATGCTTGCAAGGCGAAACGGCCTTAACCCGCGTGGATTGGCATGCAGTACACCCATACAGGTAAGGATTAACTGCTATATAAGAGAATATTTTGCCATTATTAAGTCACTATTATTGGATTTTTAAATTTATCATACAGGTAAGGAGTATCAAATTGGGGTTTATAGACATATTACATGACAAATACGGCATAAAGCTAAATGAGCAGCAGATACAGGCAGTTACACATATAAAGGGGCCTGCCCTTGTACTTTCGGGACCCGGCTCGGGCAAAACTACGGTTATTGCCGCAAGAACTGCATATCTTGCCATGGAAGCAGGTATACATTCTGAAAGTATACTGACTCTTACATTTAACCGTGCTGCCAGATATGAAATGGAACACCGCTTTAACAGGGCTTTTGGCAGTGAATTTAATAAAAAGCCCTGCTTTGCTACACTTCACAGCTTTTGCAACCGGGTGGTAAGGCATTACGAAAGAAGGCAGGGAAGAAGGTTCAAAAGAATAGAGGAGAACGAAGAACTGAACGACAGCAAAAGGGTAATACTGAAAAATATTTACCGGCAAATAAATGAAAGAAATATAAATGATGACCAGCTTGAAGACCTGATTAACGAGATAGGCCTTGTGAAAAACAGGATGCTTAAGGATTTTGATGGAATAAGCTTTAAAACCAGGAATTTCATATACATTTTCAATGCTTACGAAGATTATAAGAGGGATAATCTCCTCATGGACTTTGATGATATGCTTACATATGCATACGCAATACTGAATAAATTCCCGGATATACTTATGCACTATAAGAACAGGTATAAATATATCCAGGTGGACGAGGGGCAGGATTTATCGAAAATCCAGTTTGAAATACTGAAAATGCTTGTTGAGCCGAAAGACGGCAACATATTCATTGTAGCTGATGATGACCAGAGCATTTACGGATTCAGAGGAGCAGAACCCGGGTATATACTGGAGATTGAGCAGCTGTTTGAAGGGTGCTGCCTGTACAGGCTCGAGAACAATTACCGGTCTTCCAGAAACATAGTTGAAATCAGCAGTGAATTCATTAAGAGAAACCATAGAAGATATCATAAAGAACACAGAACCGACAAAGATTACAAATACGACCCCTTTATAATAGGAGCAAAGGATGAAACGGACCAGCAGGATTTAATAGTAAAAATCATTAAGGAAAAGCTGGAAGAAGATAAAAATATGAATATTGCAGTGCTTTTCAGAAACAATCTCTCTTCCGTTACAATAATTGATGCCCTGGACAGAAACGGCATTAATTTCAATGTAAGGCAAAACAGGCTGTACTTTTTTAATCACTGGCTTGTACAGGATATTCTTGCGTTTATGAGGTTTTCATTGAATCAGGCGGATAGCGAAGCATTTGAGCGAATTTATTATAAAATGAACCGGTTTATTTCAAAATCAATGGTGGAGTATGCATTTGCTTCAGGATACGATGAATCCGTAATTGACGGGATTTTAAAATTTGAGGGCTTGAAGCCTTACCAGAGGAAAACACTTATTGAGTTAAAAATTGAATTTAAACGGCTTGCGGGGTGGAATCCGGTTAAAGTTCTGGAATACATAGAAAATGATTTCAGGTACTTTGACGGCATCAGGGAATATTGTGAATATACAGGGGTTTCAATTGAGTATCTATATGGGCTGTTTGGCATTATGATGACAATAGCACACAGGTGTGAAAGCGTTTCCCTGTTTCTTGCACGACTGGAAGAACTTGAAAGAATTGTCGAGAGGGCAGGAGACGGTAAAAGAGGCGGTAATGTTACCCTTACAACTCTTCATTCCTCTAAAGGATTGGAATTTGACTGCGTTATTATGGCTGACCTGAACAATATGGAGATACCCGGACAATATGCACTGAGTAGATTGAGAAAAGAAAGTGACAACCCTGAGATAGAAGAGGAAAGAAGGCTGTTTTACGTAGGTATGACCAGGGCAAGGGAATATCTGTACCTTATATGGCCACAGGTCAGGAACGGCATGAAGGAACCAAGGTCGCTGTTCATAGATGAAATGGAGGAATGCTTGAATAAAAAAGCACGGGATGAACTGAAGACCGGAATGGTTGTCCGGCACAGCAAATTCGGGGAAGGAATTGTTATAGCAGTACACAGGCAGAATGACAGCGGAATTTGGGTTGAAATTGATTTTGAAGGGATAATCCGCAAGCTGGATTTAAAAACATGCATGGAAAACAGGTTATTGGAATTTTAGCTGCTACGGAAATATACGATACCAGCGCGGGTATACTGGTCATATATTAACTTGCCAGGTTACAGCTGCGCCTGCCTGCTTAACTTGAGAACTGGCTGGTTAATTTGCCGTGTAAACAGGCAGGCCAGGGTGAAAATTAAAATTCAGCTGTCATATGAGCTGCTTTGAAGTTGATTACTGCAAATTGAAAGCCTTTTCGATTTCCAGGATTTTATCATTATCAATCATGACAACATCACCGATACTTCTGGCTGATATTATGCCCTTTGCGCTGTATTCCGCAACTTCAAGCCTGTCATAGGCATTAATGAGGCTGTCGCCCGTTACAATTATGCAATCATTTTCAATAAGTGCTATCGGTACCTGCCTGCTGAATTCACGGGCTGTCAATTCAGGCTGCATGAAGCTGCAGCCGAAAGGCAGTTTTGGAATATTCCTGAGCATAATATAGCTTTCGGGTATTATTTTTGAATCAAAAGGAGTATCGGTAACGGCAAATGCCATTATGCACGGGGGATGGGCAATCAAAATGGCATTTATATGCGGATGTTTTTCATAAATGTATTTGTGCAGCAAAACAGACCGGCTGGGCGTTTTGCCGGCTTCTTTCCTGTTACCGTCTATGCGGACAATATCACTGACATCCATGTACTTCCTGTCTATACCGTAAGGTGTAATTAAGAAGGAATCGCCGTCCAACCTTTGGGAAAATGTTCCCTGTGTACTTGTAAAAAGTTTCTGGTCGTAAGCACGGTGTATTAATTTGCACATTTCTTTCCGTGCTGCTTTTTCCTTGCTGCTGTGGCTTACAGGCGTAAACTCCTCCATTTCAACGTGCTGCTTTTTCCTGGAAATTTCAATATTTTTGGGAGACAGGGGGATTGGCTTCCCTATCCTGTTTGCATTGATTTCCAGCCTGGCGCAAAAGTCCAGCGTTTCAAAAGCCATAAAAGCTTTGAAAAGATTTTCTCCACCCACTACGATGCCGTGATTTTCAAGCAGAACGGTATTGTATCCTTCTTCAAAAACCTTTGCGATTTTTTCGCCCAGGTCCAAACTACCGGGGAGCCCGTATTCCGCCATGCCTACTTCTCCGCAAATATGATGTACATTGGGAATAAGATGAGTATCGGGCAATTTGCGAACGATGCTGAAAGATATAAGAGCCGGCGGGTGGGCATGAAGGACGGCTTTTATATCGGGCCTTTTATTGTATATCATCCTGTGAAAGGGAAGCTCGCTTGAAGGTTCGTGCTTTCCTATTTTTGTTCCGTCTGGTTTTACCCTTACGATGTCATCGGGAGTAAGAGATCCTTTATCGATGCCTGCGGGTGTAATCCATATATCACCGTTATCGTCCAGAACAGACAGATTGCCTCCCGATGTAGTGGTCATTCCATAGCCGTATATTCTCTGCATTATTATTACCAGCTGGTCAGCCGGATGTAGTAATTGAAAATTCATTCTTTTTTACCTCCTGTTGTTTTGCATTGTCACATTGCCTTATGCCATGCTTACCTCATAATACTATTCTATATGCCATTTTCAAATATTTCAAATCCCCAAACGAATCTTTTAAGTAAAATTTGCGTCTATAAAATAAATACGGGATATCACTATTTGCAATGTTGATATATAATAGGTTAATAAATAGATGAGGTTTTGAGGGAGAGCATAAATGTACGAGATTATTTCGACGATAATGAAATATGTTTTTACCGTTGTAATATACATTTTTATTTATACAATAATCAGGCTCATATACCTTGATATAAAATCAATGAACAGGAGAGCGGGCCTTACCGACAAAAGATATCCCTATCTGAAACTTCTTAACAGAAGGGATGAATTGGACTTTAAAGTTGATGAGAGCTATGTTCTGAACGGCAACAAGACTATTGGCCGTTTAAATAAGAATGACATTGTGATAAAAGATCCGTACCTGTCAGGAAGCCATGCTGAATTCATTTTGGAAGACGGAATTTATTACATTAAGGATTTGGGCAGCAAAAACGGAAGCTATGTTAATAATGTCAGAATCGGGTCTGACGCCGTGCCTCTTGACAACGGAGACAAGATTCAGATGGGACAGCTTACTTTTATATTTGTACAGGATAAAAGATAAAGGTGGTTGCTTGTGAAAAGTTATACGAGATTTGTTAAACCTGTATACCTGGTTGTACTGATAAATTTGATGGGATTCTTTCTTTTATATATTTATAATGAATCCTATGACAAAATTACTGTTTTGGCGGGACTTTTCGTTACCGCACTGATTTGCCTTACGTATGCCTTGATCCTGAAGCTTGAAATGGGTGACGAGTATCTTTTTTTAATAGTTTCAATGCTAATGAGTATTGGCATTATTATGCTGTACAGGCTGGACGGGGACTTGGCACTCAAGCAGATAGTATGGCTGGCAATAGGAATAATAATGTTTTTTGCATGCTACCTGGCATATTTGAAACTTGATATATGGAATAAGATTATATACTTTTATCCTGCCGCCTCTTATATTCTGTTCATAATTACACTGGTATTTGGAGGGGGAAGAAGAGGGGCAAGCAATTGGATTTCAATAGGTGGTATAAATATT
>JAMOAC010000011.1 GCA_023621975.1 Bacillota bacterium
AACAGCAGGTCAGCTTCAGGGATGAAAGCTATTTTGAAGGCCGAACCGCCAATTACATAAGAGTGTTATGCAAGGGAGATAATAATTTGAAGGGACAAATCATCGGCGCCAGGTTGAAAGAGGCTGTAGATGATTGTGTGCTCGGCGAAATTGAGCCGTAGATGAAATCATATCCAGAAAAACTATATGTTGCATAAATAAAAAGCTTGTATTAATATAATATTACAAGATAATAGTAAAATACAAAACATATGGCTAACGCAAAACCTGTAGATATCTTTTTGATAATGTGCTTATCAGGTTGTTACAGTCCGGGGTTTGGACAGGGGAGTGATGATTGTATGGTAGATAATAAAACTATGATGTTCAGGATGGAAAAGGACAGGGCGAATGAAGTTCGTGAAATTCTTTCTCCGGTGTATCAGGCGTTGAAGGAAAAAGGATATAACCCTATTAACCAGATTGTCGGTTATATTTTGTCGGGAGACCCTACATATATAACAAACCATAACAATGCAAGGAGCATAATTCGCAGGCTTGAAAGAGACGAGCTGCTTGAAGAAGTCATCCGCTTTTATCTGGAACATATGGAAAATGAATGATATAATTAAAGCTGATATCTATAGGTGAAGGTGAACGGAAGAAGCTGGCACTGGGATGGAAGGGGATGGCCCTCATGGTTTGAAAGTGGGGGTTGTCCCTTTATTTACGTAGTGTGATTGCTTGCGTTGCCATATTTTTGTATTGCTTTGCTGCATAATAAGGGGTTAGGATATATGAAATATGTGGAATTGGGAAGAACAGGAATCAAGGTATCCAGGCTGTGCTTCGGTGGGCTGATAATTGGGCCTCTTCAGGTAAATCTGCCTGTAAAGCAGGGAGCGGAGGTAATAAGAAAAGCACTGGAGCTTGGTGTGAATTTTATTGATACTGCAGAATTATACGGTACTTATGCCCATATCAGGGAGGCAATAAAAGGGCTTTCCCAAAAGCCTGTAATTTCAACAAAGTGCTATGCATACACCGCCGAAGGTGCGCGGGAAAGCGTTGAAAAAGCAAGAAAAGAAATGGACATAGATGTCATAGACATATTTATGATGCATGAACAGGAGAGCAGACTGACTCTTAAAGGCCACAGGGAGGCCCTGGAATATTATCTCGATGCCAAGGCAAAGGGAATAATCAGGGCAGTAGGTGTATCCACACATAATATTGAGGTGGTGGAAGCATGTGCCGAAATGCCGGAAATTGACGTGATACATCCCCTGGTAAACAAGGCAGGCATAGGCATCGGCGACGGTACTGTGGAGGAGATGCTTGCAGCAATAAAGAAGGCATATGAAAACGGCAAGGGCATATTTTCAATGAAACCCCTGGGAGGAGGCAACCTCCTTTCGTCATACAGAGAATGCATGGACTTTGTGCTCAGTATTCCGTATATCCATTCCATAGCCGTCGGTATGCAGTCTGTTGACGAGGTAATAATGAATGTCAAGGTGTTCAATGGTGAGGAAGTTCCTGAAGATGTACAAGCTTCCCTTAGGAAAAAGCAACGGAAACTTCACATAGACTACTGGTGTGAAGGATGTGGAAAATGTGTCAGCAGGTGCAAGCAGGGGGCACTCAGCATTGTTGAAGGAAAGGTCGCGGTAGACCGGAAAAAGTGTGTGCTGTGCGGTTATTGCGGAAGTGTTTGCCCGCAGTTTGCAATAAAAATAAATTAATATTTTTAAATTGCACTTTTGGAGGTAAAAATGCGCGTAATGGGAATAGATTACGGTGACAGCAGAATAGGAATTGCTGTAAGCGATCCTTTCGGGTGGACAGCTCAGGGAGTGGAGACAATAAACTTCAAAGGTAATGATGAAAAAGCCATAGAAAGAATAGTTCAGCTTATACGGCAATATGATGTGGAAAGGATTGTTGTCGGTTATCCCAGGAATATGAACGGCACTGTCGGCCCAAGGGCTGAAAAGACAGATGAATTTATAAAACTGCTGTCTTCAAGGACAGACAAAGATATAATAAGATGGGATGAGAGGCTTACAAGTGTTGCCGCTAACCGGATTATGCATGAAATAGGTACCAGGACCGCCAAAAAAAAGGCTATAGTCGACCAAATTGCCGCATGCTATATTCTACAGGGATACCTGGACAGTATAAAAAGCTGAGATGTTACATAAATTATTTATGTTTTAAAAATATTTTTTTAAAATATCAAAAAAATTTAAACAATTTATAGGAAATTTGCCTGTTTTATGATATAATCAAAAAACTCAAATAATAATGTGGATAATACTTCCACTGAAATCTTATATTAAGAGTAATTTAACAATGTCAATAGGAGGTAAATAAATATGTCAGAAGAAAGAGACGATATCATCGTGCTGGTCGATGAGAACGGCGAGGAAATGGAATTTGAGCACCTGGACACAATAGAGATGGACGGAAATGAATATGTGGTGCTAATGCCGCTTGATTCATACTACGAAGAAGATGAGGAAGACGAAGAAGGGGAAGTAGTAATTTTAAAAATGGAGCGCGGAGAAAACGGTGAAAGCACTTTTGTAAACGTAGAAGATGAAGATGAGCTTGACGCGGTTTTTGAAGAATTCAGAATGAGAATGGAAGAGGATTACGACTTTTTCGAAGATGAAGAAGACGAATAAGGCGCATTAAGAATCAGCGAGAAAACAAAAGGCTGTCGATTTTACCGGCAGCCTTTTTAATTTGGAAATTTTGGACATAATGTTGCCAAATTATCGGATATAATAAGAGGATTTTACCGGGATGCCACCGAATAAATTATTTATGTTGCAGTTTTAAATTGTTTATGTTGCAGTTTATTTTTATATTGCAGTTTATTTGTACAAATGCTTTTGAAAGGAAGAGAATTACATGGTAAGGAGAGCTGTTCTGATTTTACTTGCTTTAGCCTTTGTGATAGTTGCGGTTTCCTGCGGAAAAAATGAGGAAACAGCTGTAAGCAATGATATTCCGGGTGACGATGAAATTACCAACAGTACCGACTTGCAGGAAGAAGCTCCTGAAAACGCAGATTTGTCCCCGGATGACGGTCAGAAGGAAGAACAACGTGATGAATCCGAACAATTTGTATTTCCGTCCAAAGGTGTAAGGCCTTATGCCGTTATGATAGATAACCAGGGGGAAAGGTGCCTTCCCCAGGGGGGATTGAGTAAGGCACAGGTAATATATGAAATTATTGTGGAAGGCGGGCTCACAAGGCTAATGCCTTTATTCTGGGGAGTAAGCCCTGAAATGATCGGACCTGTAAGAAGTTCAAGGCATTATTTTCTGGATTATGCGTTGGAACATGATGCAATTTATGTCCATTTCGGCTGGAGCATCAGGGCCCTGAACGACCTGAGGAAATTCAAGGTAAACAATATCGACGGATATACAAATGCGGGAAGCGTATTTTGGGATTTGACCAAGGATCCTTCAAACTGGCAGGATACTTATACTTCCATGGAAAAGCTGGACAAGTTTACAAAGGACAAGGAGTACAGGACAAATTCAGAAAAGGACCTGGTGTTTGAATATAACCAGGCAATAGCAGTACCGGAAAACGGAAGTAGGGCTGAAAAAATAAATATAAGGTATTCGTCAGGATATTCTTGTGGTTACGAATATGACAGCCAGGTAAAGAAGTACATGAGGTTCAAGGAAGGGAAGCCGCAGACGGAACGATTGGACGGTGAGCAGCTTGCGGCCTCCAATATAATAATCCAGTATGTAAAGAATTACACGATAGAAGGTGATGATGCCGGGCGCCAGGAACTTGAGACTGTCGGAAGCGGTAAGGGGTACTACATCACAGCGGGCAAGTGCCAGGAGATTAAGTGGTCCAAGTCATCCAGAACAGAGCAAACAAAATATACATACCTTGACGGAAGCACTGTAAAACTCAATCCCGGACAGACCTGGATTCAAATAGTCCCTCTCAGGGCAAAAATAGAGATAGAGTGAGTTAGGAGGTTGGGTTATGGGAAGGAGATTTGAAGATAAGGTAGTTGTTGTAACCGGAGGTGGCCAGGGCATAGGCAGAGTGACATGCCAGGCCTTTGCGAAGGAAGGTGCAAAGGTTGTAATAGCCGAGATAGATGAGGAAGCAGGCATGGAATGTGAAGAGCTGGTCAAATCAGCAGGAGGAGACGCGGTATTCATAAAAACCGATGTTGCCAAGGAAGAAAGCGTGAAGAATCTTTTTTCACAGGCGGTAAAAAAATATTCAAAAGTGAACATACTAATAAATAATGCAGGTGTTATGTCGGAAGGTGATTTATTTACAAGAAGTATTGATGAATGGAACAGGGTGATAGCTATAAACCTTACAGGGCCTTACATATGCTCCCGCTATGCCGCAGAAAACATGAGGAAGGGAAGCGGGGGAGTTATAATAAACATTTCTTCCACCAGGGCGCTTATGTCCGAGAGTGACACGGAACCTTATTCAGCTTCCAAGGGAGGGCTGCTTGCTCTCACTCACTCGCTGGCCATAAGTCTTGGCAAATACGGTATCAGGGTTAACTGCATTAGCCCCGGGTGGATTGAAGTTTCGCAGCATAAGAAAAGCAGCATGAGAAAGGAACCCGTTCTTACGGAGAGAGATCATAAGCAGCATCCGGCAGGGAGGGTTGGAAAAGCAGAAGACATTGCAGCTGCATGTTTGTTCCTGGCGTCGGAAGAAGCAGGGTTCATAACGGGGGCTAATCTTGTAGTAGACGGAGGCATGACGGTTAAAATGATTTATGAGGAATAATGCATATGAAGTATGAACGGAGGGATGGATTTGAAGGGAAAGCCCATTTATAAAAGATGGTGGTTCTGGGTTGGTATTGCTGTCGTAATTATTGTTATTGCAGCTGCGTCGGGCGGAAATAATGAAGGCCCTGGAACGGCAGATAACAGGTACGGTGCTGAAGATAAAGAAGAGCGTACCGTTGAGAAGGACGAAGAGCGAGCAGAAGATTCTGCCGAAGGGCCTGCTGAAGCACCTGCTGAAAAACCTGACGGGCAGCCTTCCGAAGAACCTGCTGAAGAGCCAACTGAGCAGGCCAGACAGCAGGAAGGGAAGCGTCCGGCAGAAACCATCGAGTTTTCAAATATCGTGGTGCAAAGCAGATATGGAACAACCATGGTTGTCGGTGAAGCTACAAATAATGATGACAAGGCTCACAGCTTTACAATCAAGGTTAGCTTTTATGATGAAAGCGGTAAACTGCTTGGTACTGCAGCTGGTGCCATGAACGACCTTAACGGAGGAGAAACAAAAATATTTACGGCAATGGGTTCGGAGGATTATACAAATGCTGCTCAATACAAGGTCCAGGTTGATACCATGGTTTCCAGCACTGCCAATAAAAAGAGCCCTGTTGAATTCAAAAATATAACAATAAAGAGCAGCCTCGGTACAACGATTGTTGAAGGTGAAGCCAAAAACAACGATGACGTAAAACACTCATTTACCATTGTAATCGGTTTTTATGACAAGGATAAAAAACTGCTCGGCACTGCTGCAGGTGCAGTAAACGATCTTGCTCCGGGTGAGACTAAAATATTTACGGCTATGGCTGCGGAGGACTATTCCAATGCAGACAGCTATAAAATTCAGGTGGATACGTTAGTGGAATGATGAAACAAATCAGCAAATGGTTCGTCTAATATATATGAAATGCATTTGTATTAAACGGGACAATTCGTTCCAGGTAACTTGAAAGGAGAATG
>JAMOAC010000518.1 GCA_023621975.1 Bacillota bacterium
GCGCTGAGGGTCATCAAGTATTATCTTGCACACTTTTTTAATTTGTTCTGCATTTGCCAGTGATGTTCCACCGAATTTTGCAACTTTCATACATTAAACCTCCATTATTACAATCGAATTAAACATAATTTGTCCGATAAATTAAGCTTTTTAATGATAATCTACAACAATTAACCAAAGCATTATGAAATTTTGGAAAATACTAATTGCATTATTTTTTAATTTCATTTTATTTTATTATATAGATACGACAATTTCAATAACCTAAGTAAATAAAAATATAAAATGTTCATCATCCGGCTCTTAAGCTCTCCCGAATGCTGTCTCACCAGCATGCATAACAATCCGGCAATATAACCATGTTTAGAACGTATGTTTGAACATATATTCTTTTGTGGTATAATTTTTATTATGAATATAATGCATGCTGTTCAGGAGGATTATACATGCCTGATTTTAAAATAGTTTCAGATTATAAATTGTGCGGTGACCAGCCACAGGCCGTGGAGAAGCTTGTAAAGGGCCTGAACATGGGATACAAGCATCAGACGCTTCTCGGGGTTACGGGTTCCGGCAAGACATTTACCATGGCGAACGTTATCGAGAGGGTTCAAAGGCCAACTCTTGTTATTGCACACAACAAGACTCTTGCCGCTCAGCTGTGCAGTGAATTCAGGGAGTTTTTCCCGAATAATGCAGTGGAATACTTTGTGAGCTACTATGACTATTATCAGCCGGAAGCATATATTCCGGCCACCGACACATATATAGAAAAGGATTCTTCAATAAATGATGAAATAGATAAGCTCAGGCATTCCGCTACTGCAGCACTGTTTGAGCGCCGCGATGTTATAATTGTTGCCAGCGTTTCATGCATATACGGGCTGGGTGACCCGGAGGATTATACCGACCTGATGATTTCGCTGAGGCCGGGAATGATAAAGGACAGGGATGAGGTTATAAGAAAGCTGGTGGATATACATTACGAGCGGAATGAAATAGATTTCAAAAGAGGAAAGTTCAGGGTCAGGGGAGATGTATTGGAGGTCTTTCCTGCCAACTCTTCCGAAAAGGCAGTCCGCATAGAATTTTTCGGAGATGAAATTGAGAGGATTACTGAATTTGATGCACTTACAGGTGAAATTGTCGGATTGAGGAATCATGTTGCAATTTTCCCGGCATCCCACTATGCAACAACAAAGGCGAAAATGGAAAGGGCTATAGCCAGCATACAGGAGGAACTTGAAGAACGGCTGGCTGAATTAAGGTCTCAGGGAAAACTTCTTGAAGCACAGCGCCTTGAACAGAGGACCAGGTATGATCTTGAAATGATGCAGGTTACCGGTTTTTGCCCGGGCATAGAGAACTATTCCCGTCATATAAGCGGCAGGGCTCCGGGAAGTGCGCCGTTTACGCTTATAGACTATTTCCCGAAAGACTACCTTATGATTATTGATGAGTCGCACGTTACCGTTCCTCAGATCGGCGCAATGTATAACGGCGACAGATCAAGAAAAGAGGCTCTGGTAGAGTACGGCTTCAGGCTTCCTTCAGCCTTTGACAACAGGCCTCTCAAGTTTGAGGAATTTGAACAGAGGATAAACCAGGTGATATATGTAAGCGCAACTCCTGCTGAATACGAGAGGAAGCATTCATCACAGATAGTTGAGCAGATAATAAGGCCGACGGGGCTTGTCGATCCTGAAGTGGTTGTAAAGCCGGTTAAAGGCCAGATTGACGACCTTATAGGTGAAATTAACGAGAGGGTTGCAAAAAAGCAGAGAGTGCTTGTTACTACACTGACCAAGAGGATGGCGGAAGACCTGACCGAATACCTGAAGGAACTTGATATAAAGGTCAGATACCTGCATTCCGAGATTGACACAATAGAAAGAATGGAAATCATAAGAGACTTGAGGCTGGGAGTTTTTGACGTCCTTGTAGGCATAAACCTTCTCAGGGAAGGGCTGGATTTACCGGAAGTTTCACTTGTTGCCATACTTGATGCGGACAAGGAGGGGTTCCTGCGTTCGGAGACGTCGCTGATCCAGACCATAGGAAGGGCTGCAAGAAATGTTGAAGGCAAGGTAATCATGTATGCTGACCACATTACTGAATCCATGAGGAAAGCAATCAGCGAGACAAACAGAAGAAGAAAGATACAGATGGAATACAACATCAAACACGGAATTACGCCAAAGAGCGTACAAAAGGCGGTCAGGGATGTTATTGAGGCGACAAAGGTTGTTGAAGAGACGGCTGATTTTTCTGCAGATAAAGATATTGATTATATAAGCAAGGGAGAAATAAATGAAATTATTGAAAGACTGACGGAAGAGATGAAAGCTGCTGCTTCAGACCTGCAGTTTGAACGTGCTGCCGAGCTGAGGGACAAGATTGCGAAGCTGAAGGAAAGGATTGCAGAAATGGAAAAGAAAAAAAGTGCAAGAGCAAGGTAGTACGAGACCAGGGCAGCATAGCATTAAAAATAAAGGCAGCATGGCAATTATATCTCGCATGAGCGGCACATTGCCGAACAAGCGTTTTGAATTTGTTTTTTGTATGTATATAATATATAGAATAAGAAAATTTAAGGAAAAAGAAAGAGAATTACTCTGTTGTTTATTAAATAAAATATTTGTTTTGTTTTGTTGAATAATGCCATTTGACATTTTGTAAAACAAGTTGTCAAATCTATCTAATGTAAAAATGAAAGCTGGACATTAAGCATTATTCATGTTTGTGCAGCAAACTAACGATAGATGGAATTGAAGCGGTTAATCAATATCATATGAAATTTATAGGTGGGTGTAGACGTGGCAAGAAACAGCATTTTTATAAAAGGTGCAAGAGAAAATAATTTAAAAAATATAGACGTTGAGATACCAAGAGAAAAATTTGTGGTAATTACGGGATTAAGCGGTTCGGGCAAGTCCTCTCTGGCTTTTGATACCATATATGCAGAGGGACAGAGGCGCTATATGGAATCACTTTCTTCATATGCGAGGCAGTTTCTCGGACAGATGGAAAAGCCGGATGTGGATTATATAGAAGGACTTTCGCCTGCAATATCAATAGATCAGAAGACCACCAGCAGAAATCCAAGATCCACGGTAGGTACTGTAACTGAGATATATGACTATCTGAGGCTTCTTTATGCCAGAATAGGTGTGCCCCATTGCCATATTTGCGGAAGGGAAATTACCCAGCAGACTGTAGACCAGATGGTAGACCAGATAATGGCGTTGGAAGAGGGAACCAGGATACAGCTTCTTGCCCCGGTGGTCAGGGGTAGAAAAGGCGAATACAACAAACTTATAGAGGACGCGAGGAAAAGCGGGTACGTAAGGCTCAGAATTGACGGTATTGTTGTTGATATAAATGAGGAAATAAATCTTGATAAAAACAAAAAGCATACTATCGAGATTGTTGTGGACAGGCTTATAGTAAGGCCTAACATCCAGCAAAGGCTTACAGACTCAATTGAGACGGTTTTGCGCCTCAGCGGGGGAATACTTCTTGTAGACGTAATTGGAAAGGGTGAGCTTCTTTTCAATCAGAACTTCTCATGCAGCAACTGCGGTATCAGTATAGAAGAACTGACTCCCAGGATGTTTTCATTTAACAGTCCTTACGGGGCTTGTCCTGTTTGCAGCGGACTGGGCATTTTATTGAAGATAGACCCTGACCTGGTTGTTGACCGTTCAAAGTCTCTAATTGACGGAGCAATAAAGGTGGGGGGCTGGAATATAGATAAAGGGGACAGCTATTCCAGGATGTATTTGGATGCGCTGGCCAAACACTACAAGTTTAAGCTGACTACTCCACTGAAAGAGCTTCCTCCCCATATTGTTGACATAATATTATACGGTTCAAGGGGCGAAAAGATAAAAGTAGAGTATAATAACAAGCTCGGAAGCGGCTCATTTATGACACCGTTTGAAGGAATAATAAATATTTTGGAACGCCGCTACAAAGAAACCCAGTCTGAAAGCCAGAAGGAGTACTATGAGGAGTTTATGAGCACTTATCCCTGCCCTGAATGTAAAGGGGCAAGATTAAAAAAGGAAAGTTTAGCGGTTACAATATGCGGCAAAAATATTTATGAGATTTCATGCATGCCCGTTTCGGAGCTGAAGAAATTTTTTGACAGCATTGATATTACAGAGAGGCAAAGGCTCATAGCTCACCGTATACTTAAGGAAATTAATGAAAGGCTCGGATTCCTTGTGGATGTGGGACTGGATTATTTGACTTTGTCACGCTCCGCTGGTACATTGTCCGGAGGTGAAGCTCAGAGAATCAGGCTCGCAACACAGATAGGTTCGGGGCTTATGGGCGTATTGTATATTTTGGATGAACCAAGTATCGGGCTGCACCAAAGGGATAATGAAAGGCTTCTTAAAGCACTTAAAAAGTTAAGGGATCTTGGGAACACTCTTATTGTTGTTGAGCATGATGAGGATACAATGTATGCAGCCGATCATATTATAGATATGGGCCCGGGGGCCGGAGTTCACGGTGGGCGTGTTGTGGCGGCAGGTGACATTAATGCAATAAAAAACTGCGAGGAGTCACTTACAGGACAGTATCTCAGCGGGAAAAAGAAAATTGAAATTCCCGCACAAAGGAGGAAGCCTAACGGGAAATGGCTTGAAATAATCGGAGCGAGGGAAAACAATCTTAAGAATATAAATGTAAAAATTCCTCTTGGAACGTTTGTATGTGTTACGGGTGTATCGGGATCCGGGAAAAGCTCCCTTGTAAATGAAATTCTTTATAAGAGGCTGGCTGCAGAGCTGAATGGAGCCAGGACAAGAGCCGGGGACCACGACATGATAAAAGGAATAGAGTACCTGGACAAGGTTATCAATATAGACCAGTCACCTATAGGAAGGACGCCCAGGTCCAATCCTGCAACATATACGGGAGTATTTGATTACATAAGGGAAGTATTTGCCAACACCAATGAGGCAAAGGTCAGAGGATACAAAGCAGGGCGTTTTAGCTTTAACGTAAAAGGCGGGCGATGCGAGGCATGTTGTGGTGACGGTATAATAAAAATTGAAATGCATTTTCTTCCTGATGTTTATGTGCCGTGTGAGGTTTGCAAGGGCAAAAGGTATAACAGGGAGACTCTTGAAGTAAAGTACAAGGACAAAAATATTGATGACATTCTCAATATGACGGTAGAGGATGCCCTTGAGTTTTTCAAGAACATTCCCAAAATACAGAGAAAGCTGCAAACCCTTTATGATGTTGGTCTTGGTTACATTAAAGTTGGGCAACCGTCCACCACTCTGTCAGGTGGAGAGGCCCAGCGGGTTAAGCTGGCAACAGAGCTTTCCAAGCGAAGTACCGGTAAGACTCTTTATATTCTGGATGAACCGACTACAGGACTTCATATTGCCGATGTCCACAGACTAATAGATATTCTTCAAAGGCTTGTGGAATCCGGCAACACAGTTGTAGTAATTGAACACAACCTTGATGTGATAAAGACAGCGGATTATATAATTGACCTTGGCCCTGAAGGCGGAGACAAGGGAGGATATATTGTCGCTGAAGGGACACCTGAGCAGGTGATGGAAAATGAGCAGTCATATACGGGTCAATTCCTCAAGAAGATAATAAAGGCAAACAAGACTGGGGTGAAATAACCCAGTCTTGCGCTGATTCAAACGGAATTGGTGTTCTTAATTTTAGTCGTAACATCC